>NZ_JBHJUW010000291.1:0-3555 GCF_042268205.1 Streptomyces sp. NPDC056160 | reverse complement strand
CCCCCGGCGAGGGGGTGCGGCCCGGTCAGGCGCGGTCCGCGGGAGCGCTGACGCCCCGCGGTGCGCTCACGCCTCGAACACCTCGCGCACCAGCTGCTCCTGCTCCGCCTGGTGCCGCTTGGCGGAACCCACGGCCGGGGAGGAGGAGTGCGGACGCGAGATGCGGCGCAGCCGCTCGCTGTGCGGCACGTCCGCGCCGACCGCCAGGTCCAGGTGGTCGATCAGGTTGAGCGCGATGAACGGCCAGGCACCCTGGTTCGCCGGCTCCTCCTGCGTCCACAGGTACTTCTCGGCGTTCGGGTACTTCTTGATCTCCGCCTGCAGCTCCGCACCCGGCAGCGGGTACAGGCGCTCGATGCGGATGATCGCGGTGTCCGTCACGCCGCGCTTCTTCCGCTCGGCGTCGAGGTCGTAGTAGACCTTGCCGGCGCAGAAGACGACCTTCTTGACGGCGCTCGCCTCGACCGAGTCGTCGCCGATGACCGGGCGGAACTGGCCCGTCGTGAACTCCTCCGTCTTCGAGGCGGCGGCCTTCAGGCGCAGCATCGACTTCGGGGTGAAGACCACCAGCGGCTTGTGGTGCGGGTTGTGCACCTGCCACCGCAGGAGGTGGAAGTAGTTCGACGGCAGGGTCGGCATCGCGACCGTCATGTTGTTCTGCGCGCACAGCTGGAGGTAGCGCTCGATGCGGGCCGAGGAGTGGTCCGGGCCCTGGCCCTCGTAGCCGTGCGGCAGCAGCAGCGTGACGCCGGAGGTCTGGCCCCACTTCTGCTCGGCGGCCGAGATGTACTCGTCGATGACCGACTGGGCGCCGTTGGCGAAGTCGCCGAACTGGGCCTCCCACATCACCAGCGCGTCCGGGCGGGTCAGCGAGTAGCCGTACTCGAAGCCCATGACCGCGTACTCGGAGAGCAGCGAGTCGTAGACGTTGTAGCGGGCCTGGTCGTCGGAGAGGTACAGCAGCGGCGTGTAGTCCTCGCCGGTCTCGCGGTCGATCAGCACCGCGTGGCGCTGGCCGAAGGTGCCGCGGCGGGAGTCCTGGCCGGAGAGCCGGACCGGGACGCCCTCCAGGAGCAGCGAGCCGATGGCGAGGGTCTCGCCCATGCCCCAGTCGATGGTGCCGTCCTCGACCATGGCCGCCCGGCGCTGCAGCTGCGGCAGCAGACGCGGGTGGACGGTGATGTGGTCGGGGATGTTGACCTGGGACTCGGCGATGCGCTTGACGACCTCGGCGGAGATCGCGGTGCTGACCTCGACCGGGAAGCCCGCCTGCGGGTCCGGGGACTGCGGGGCGGCCGGCTGCGAGGTGGCCTCGCGGACCTCGGTGAAGACCTTCTCCAGCTGGCCCTGGTAGTCCTGCAGCGCCTGCTCGGCCTCTTCCAGGGTGATGTCGCCGCGACCGATCAGGGACTCGGTGTAGAGCTTGCGCACCGAGCGCTTCTTGTCGATCAGGTCGTACATCAGCGGCTGGGTGAAGGCCGGGTTGTCCGACTCGTTGTGACCGCGGCGGCGGTAGCAGATGAGGTCGATCACCACGTCCTTGTTGAACGCCTGGCGGAACTCGAAGGCGAGCCGCGCCACGCGTACGACGGCCTCGGGGTCGTCGCCGTTGACGTGGAAGATCGGGGCCTCGATCATGCGGGCCACGTCCGTGGCGTACATCGAGGAGCGCGAGGACTCCGGGGCGGCGGTGAAGCCGACCTGGTTGTTGATGACGATGTGGACCGTGCCGCCGGTGCGGTAGCCGCGCAGCTGCGACATGTTCAGGGTCTCGGCCACCACGCCCTGGCCCGCGAAGGCCGCGTCGCCGTGGATCGCCACCGGCAGGACGGTGAAGTCCGTGCCGCCCTTGTTGATGACGTCCTGCTTGGCGCGGGAGATGCCCTCGATGACCGGGTCGACCGTCTCCAGGTGGGACGGGTTCGCGGCCAGCGAGACCTTGATCTGCTCGCCGTCCAGGCCGGTGAAGGTGCCCTCGGCGCCCAGGTGGTACTTCACGTCGCCGGAGCCGTGCATCGACTTCGGGTCGAGGTTGCCCTCGAACTCGCGGAAGATCTGCGCGTACGACTTGCCGACGATGTTGGCCAGCACGTTGAGGCGGCCGCGGTGGGCCATGCCGACGACGACCTCGTCCAGGCGCGACTCGGCGGCCGAGTCGAGGACCGCGTCGAGCAGCGGGATGACGGACTCGCCGCCCTCCAGGGAGAAGCGCTTCTGGCCGACGTACTTCGTCTGCAGGAAGGTCTCGAAGGCCTCCGCCGCGTTCAGCCTGCGCAGGATGCGCAGCTGCTCCTCGCGCTCCGGCTTGGAGTGCGGGCGCTCCACGCGGTCCTGGATCCACTTGCGCTGCTTGGGGTCCTGGATGTGCATGAACTCGATGCCGACCGTGCGGCAGTACGAGTCGCGCAGCACGCCGAGGATGTCGCGCAGCTTCATCATCGACTTGCCGGCGAAGCCGCCGACGGCGAACTCGCGCTCCAGGTCCCACAGGGTGAGCCCGTGCTCGGTGATGTCCAGGTCGGGGTGCTTGCGCTGCTGGTACTCCAGCGGGTCGGTGTCGGCCATGACGTGGCCGCGGACCCGGTAGGAGTGGATCAGCTCGAAGACCCGGGCGGCCTTGGTGACGTCGTCGTCGTGGCTGGCGTCGATGTCCTTGAGCCAGCGGACCGGCTCGTAGGGGATGCGCAGGGCCTCGAAGATCTCGTCGTAGAAGCCGTTCTCGCCGAGCAGCAGGTTGGCGACCTGGCGCAGGAACTCGCCGGAGGCGGCGCCCTGGATCACCCGGTGGTCGTAGGTCGACGTGAGCGTCATGACCTTGGAGATGCCGAGCTTGTTCAGGGTGTCCTGGGAGGTGCCCTGGAACTCCGCCGGGTAGTCCATGGAGCCGACGCCCATGATCACCGACTGGCCGGGCATCAGCCGCGGCACGGAGTGGACGGTGCCGAGGCCGCCGGGGTTGGTGAGGGAGACGGTGACGCCGGTGAAGTCGTCCATCGTCAGCTTGCCCTCGCGGGCGCGGCGGACGATGTCCTCGTAGGCCTGCCAGAACTCGAAGAAGTTCAGCGTCTCGGCCTTCTTGATCGCCGCGACGACGAGCTGGCGGTCGCCGTTGGGCTTCACCAGGTCGATGGCGAGACCGAGGTTGGTGTGCTCCGGCTTGACCAGGGTCGGCTTGCCGTCCTTCTCGGCGAAGGAGTGGTTCATCGCCGGCATGGCCTTGATGGCCTGGACCATCGCGTAGCCGATGAGGTGCGTGAAGGAGATCTTCCCGCCGCGGGCCCGCTTGAGGTGGTTGTTGATGACGATGCGGTTGTCGAACAGCAGCTTCACCGGGACGGCGCGCACGGACGTGGCCGTGGGCAGCTCCAGGGAGGCGTTCATGTTCTTGGCGACCGCGGCGGACGGGCCGCGCAGCGTCACGAGCTCGGGGCCGGCGGGGGCCTCGGTGGCGGGCTCGGCCTTCGCCTGCGCCTTGGCGGCGGCGGGCGCGGGCTTGGCGGCGGCCGACTTCGCGGGGGCCGGGGCCTGCGCGGCGGGCTTCGCCGGGGCCGGGGC
>NZ_JBHJUW010000290.1:0-3590 GCF_042268205.1 Streptomyces sp. NPDC056160 | reverse complement strand
GGCGGGGGGGGCCGGTGGTACCGCTGGGCGCGGGGGGCGCCACCGCGGGCCGCGCCCGGCGGACGCCCGGCCGCTGGGGGCCCGGCCCTGCGCCGGCCGGGCCCCACTGCGTCGCGTTCCCTCGCCGCCGCGCGGGCGGCGCGTCTCAGCGGACCGTCACCTGGAAGTCGGCCGACGCCGTCTTGCCGCTGACGATGCGCAGGTCGTTCCTGCCCTTCAGGCCGAGCTTGACGCCGAGCGAGTAGGAGCCGCTGCGCGTGGTGTTCACGGAGGCGGGCAGGCTGACCCACTTGCCGTGCTGCTTCTGCTGCAGGGTCACCTTGCTGCCGGCCTTGATGCCGGTGGTGTGACCCGTGACCCGGAAGAGCTGCCAGGCACGGACCGAGGACACCGACGGCTTGGCGGTGATGGCGGCCTTGGCGGGCGCCGCCGTCTGCGTGGCGGCGGCGGGAGCCGCGGCAGCCGCCGCGGGAGTGGCCGCCATCGCGGTGCCCGCCAGGGCGAGGGAGGCCGCGCCGATGACACCGACGACGGCCGTACGCAGGGAACCCCGCTTCGAGATCATCACAGATCTGTCCCTTTCTGAGCTGAGAACAGCCTTTCGCACCAAAGGGCACCTACATGCCGATTGGCGTGGTCACTAGAAACGACGACACGGTGGCGGCAGGCGTTCATCGGGGCTTTGTCCCTGTCTTGTAACAGCGCGTCCGGGGCCGCTCTTTCAGCCGCGGCCGAGGGTGCTCTCGCGGCGTGCCAGACGGTGACCGGCGTGCATGCGGCGGCCCTCGGCGCGCGGCGCCCCGCCCAGCTGCGACAGGACCGATTCCACCGCCATCCGCGCGATGGACGCCTTGTCGGGCGAGACGGAGGAGAGGGTCACGGCACCGAAGCGGCCCTCCACCACGTCGTCGAAGCCGACCACCGCGACGTCCTCGGGCACTCGCAGCCCGCGCTCCGACAGCACCCGCATGGCGCCGATCGCGATGAGGTCGTTGTAGGCGAACACCGCGTCCGGCCGGTGCCCGGCCTCCAGCAGGCGTGCCATGGCCGCGGCCCCGTCGGCGTGCCCCCACCCGTCGGTGGCCGCGACCAGTCGCTCGTCGGCGACGAGCCCCGCCGCATCCAGCGCCTCCCGCCAGCCGCGCAGCCGCAGATGGGCGGGCTGGCTGCGCCCGCGGCGCGCTCCGAGGAAGGCGATGTCCCGCCGCCCGAGGGAGATCAGGTGGCCGACCGCCTCGCGGGCCGCGGCGACGTTGTCGATGGCGATGTGGTCGTACGGCAGGTCGTACTCCCGCTCGCCGAGCAGAACCAGCGGCACCGGCTCGGTCCGCTCCCGCAGGTCCTCCGCCTCCAGCTCGATGGGGCTGAGGATGAGCCCGTCGATGACCCGCGTACGGAAACCCTGACTGACCAGGATCTCCTGGTCGCGCCGGCCGCCGGTGTGGTCGAGGAGCACCGTGTAGTCGTGTTCGGCCGCCGCGTCGATGACCTCGGCGGCCAGTTCGGCGAAGTAGGAGTTGCCCAGTTCGGGCAGGGCCAGGGCCACGATCCCGGTACGGCCCTTGCGCAGGTGCCGGGCGGTGAGGTTGGGGCGGTAGCCCAGTTCGTCGATGGACCTGCGCACCCGCGCCCGCATCGCGGGGGTGACGTGCGGATGGTCGTTGACCACGTTGGAGACGGTCTTGATGGAGACGCCCGCGTGCAACGCGACGTCCTTGAGGCTCACCCGCACGACATTCCTCCCGCACCCGGGCAGGGGCCCCGGCCACCGACGGCCTCGCTCCACACCCGCGGACCGGGCCTCGGCATGCCGAAGGAGCGGCACCGTTTTCCCACGTTATACGGGTCCGGCCTCCGCAGTGGCAAGGCCCTTCCCCGGTGAAACCACCCAAGCACACACGTCCGACACCGTCTTGACGCTTCGTCAGCACCGCCCTACGGTGACGCCCCATCGGTGTTACATCGATGCAAAGAGGTGGATCGGGCGCACCGGGTCCGGACCCGCGGACCGACGCCCGCGGGCACCCCGCGCACGGCGATCCTCGACGAAGGAGCCCTGATGCACACGCAACTCCACGGAACACCGCCCCCCTCACGCCGCCTGCGCCTGCGCCTGCTCGGTGTGCTCGCCGCGCTCGGTCTGATCCTCGCCGGTACGTGTGCCGCACGCCCCGCCACCGCAGAGGCGGCCCCGCACACCGCCGCCGCCGGTACGTTCCGCAACCCGCTCAACACCGGCCCCGACCCGTTCATGACGTACTGGAAGGGGAACTACTACCTCACCACGACCCAGGGCGGCAGCATCCGCATGTGGCGCTCGCCCTCCCTCGCCACCCTGCTCACCGCCACCCCCGTGACAGTCTGGACCGACACCGACGGCTCCCGCGACCGGGACGTCTGGGCACCGGAGTTCTACCGTTTCGGCTCCCGCTGGTACCTGTACTACACCGCCGACGACGGCACGGACGACCACCACCGGATCTACGTCGCGGAGTCCGACCGGGACGACCCGGCGGGCCCCTACCACTTCAAGTCCGAGCTGGCACCGCCCAACCACGCCGCCGACTTCGCCATCGACCCCGGCATCCTCCAGCACGACGGCCGTCTCTACCTGGCCTACAGCGGCATCAACCAGTACCAGCACAACGGCATCAACATCGCGCCGCTGTCCGATCCGTACACCGTCTCGGGCGACGCCGTCGCCATCGACGCGGCGGGCGGCTGCCCGGAGGTCCGGGAAGGTCCGGAGTTCCTCTACCGCAACGGGCGCACCTGGATGACCTACTCCACCTGCGACACCGGCAAACCCGACTACCAGGTGTGGATGATGTCGCTGCCCGCGGGCGCCGACCCGCTGGTCCCCGGCAACTGGACGCAGCACCAGGGGCCGGTCTTCTCCCGCGCCGACGACCACGGCGTGTTCGGGCCGGGCCACCACGCCTTCTTCCGCTCGCCCGACGGCACCCAGGACTGGATCGTCTACCACGCCAAGACCACATCGGCCTACACCTACGGCAACCGCACCACGCGGGCGCAGCGCATCGGCTGGAACGCCGACGGCAGCCCCGCCCTCGGTGTCCCGCTCGCCATGGGCGCCACCCAGGACCTCCCCTCCGGCGACCCGGGCCCGGGAGCCTACTGGATCAACGACGACGGCCGCTCCAGCGGAGCCGGGACCGTCGGCTACACCGGTTCCTGGAACTCGGGCACCGGCTGCGCCGCCCAGTGCTTCTGGGGCGACGACCACTGGAGCGCGACCGCGGGGAACACCGCCACCTTCAGCTTCACCGGCACCCGCATCGCCCTGCTGTCCGTCCGCGACACCGGCAACGGCTACGCGGCGCTCAGCGTCGACGGCGGACCCGAGCAGCGGCTGGACTACTACGGTGCCGTCCGCACCGGGGAGACGCTCCAGTTCCTCAGCCCGCGGCTGCCCTACGGACGGCACACCCTGCGGGTGCGGGTGACCGGCGAGCACGACGGGCAGTCCCAGGCCTCGTACGTCAGCGTGGACCGCGCGGAGGTCTACGTGAACTGACCCGGCACGGCCCTCCCGGACCCGGCACGGCCCTCCCGGACCCGGTGGGTAC
>NZ_JBHJUW010000289.1:0-3699 GCF_042268205.1 Streptomyces sp. NPDC056160 | reverse complement strand
GTCCGGTGCCGCCCCCGGCGCCGTGGCGCCCGGGGCGGGGGTGGGAGCTACTTCTTCTTGGCGGCCTTCGGCGTCAGCAGCCTGGTGCCGTTCCAGTCCTTGCCCACGCTGACGCTCTTGGTCTGCGACAGGCCGGCAGTCGTCGCGGCCTCGCCGATGTCGCTGGGTTCGACGTACCCGTCCCGGCCGGTCTTCGGCGTCAGGAGCAGGATCACGCCGCCCTCGTCGAGGAACCCGAGGGTGTCGACCAGCGCGTCCGTCAGGTCGCCGTCCTCGTCGCGGAACCACAGCACCGCGGCATCGGCCACGTCGTCGTAGTCCTCGTCGACGAGTTCGCTGCCGATGACTTCCTCGATGGACTCGCGGAGCTCCTGGTCGACGTCGTCGTCGTAGCCGATCTCCTGGACCACCTGCCCGGGCTGGAATCCCAGCCTGGCGGCCGGGTTAGTCCGCTCCTCCGCGTGGTCCGCGGTCGCGCTCACGGGTTGCCTCCTGATGGTGTTGCGATTGGGTCTTCAGCCACGCGCGTGCGCGAAGCATTGGCCGTAGTCCACACGGGCGGGCCGGATCGCGCAAGTACCCGGCGGTCGGGACCGCCGAAACAGTGACGTTCCTGGCTGTGTCGCCGCAACTCCTGACACGGTATCGCGATCAGCGGTGACACACACCACACCCTTCTGCCCGCTTTTGCGTGTTTGGGAACCCGCCATGGGCAGGAGATCCACTAGGGGACCCCTGATCTCCGGGCGCGTGGCGCCCCGAGACCCGGTTACCGACCAGTAGAGATGACGTTTGCCTCACACGAGGTACACGATGGGGAACGGTGCAGGCACACACAGGCAGAACGCCCCAAACCCAAGGAAACACCGGAAAAATCCCAGAAACGCCCCAGATATGTCAGCCCTCTGACAGGTAAGGAACAGCGTGGCTTCCGGATCCGATCGCAACCCGATCATCATTGGCGGCCTTCCGAGTCAGGTTCCTGACTTCGATCCCGAGGAGACCCAGGAGTGGCTCGACTCGCTCGACGCCGCCGTCGACGAGCGGGGCCGGGAACGGGCCCGCTACCTCATGCTCCGGCTGATCGAACGCGCGCGCGAGAAGCGTGTGGCCGTGCCGGAGATGCGCAGCAGTGACTACGTCAACACGATCCCCACCAAGAGCGAGCCGTTCTTCCCGGGCAACGAGGAGATCGAACGCAAGATCCTCAACGCGACGCGCTGGAACGCCGCGGTGATGGTCTCCCGCGCCCAGCGCCCCGGCATCGGCGTCGGCGGCCACATCGCCACCTTCGCCTCCTCCGCCTCGCTCTACGACGTCGGCTTCAACCACTTCTTCCGCGGCAAGGACGACGGCCGCGGCGGCGACCAGGTCTTCTTCCAGGGGCACGCCTCGCCGGGCATCTACGCGCGCGCGTACCTGCTGGACCGGCTCAGCGAACAGCACCTGGACGGCTTCCGCCAGGAGAAGTCCAAGGCGCCGTACGCCCTCTCCAGCTACCCGCACCCGCGCTCCATGCCGGACTTCTGGGAGTTCCCGACGGTCTCCATGGGCCTCGGCCCGATCGGCGCGATCTTCCAGGCCCGGATGAACCGGTACATGCAGGCGCGCGGCATCGCGGACACCTCCGACTCGCACGTGTGGGCGTTCCTCGGCGACGGCGAGATGGACGAGCCCGAGTCGCTCGGCCAGCTGTCCATCGCCGCCCGGGAGGGCCTGGACAACCTGACCTTCGTGGTCAACTGCAACCTCCAGCGCCTGGACGGCCCGGTGCGCGGCAACGGCAAGATCATCCAGGAGCTGGAGTCGGTCTTCCGCGGCGCCGGCTGGAACGTGATCAAGCTGATCTGGGACCGCTCCTGGGACCCGCTGCTCGCGCAGGACCGCGACGGCGTGCTGGTCAACAAGATGAACACCACGCCGGACGGCCAGTTCCAGACCTACGCCACCGAGTCCGGCGCCTACATCCGCGAGCACTTCTTCGGCGACGACCACCGGCTGCGCGCCATGGTCGAGAACATGACCGACCACCAGATCATGATGCTGGGCCGCGGCGGACACGACCACCGCAAGATCTACGCGGCGTTCAAGGCGGCCGTGGAGCACGAGGGGCAGCCCACCGTCATCCTGGCCAAGACGGTCAAGGGCTGGACCCTGGGGCCCAACTTCGAGGGCCGCAACGCCACGCACCAGATGAAGAAGCTGACGGTCGACGACCTCAAGCGCTTCCGCGACCGCCTGCACCTGCCGATCTCCGACAAGGAGCTGGAGTCCGGCCCGCCGCCGTACTACCACCCGGGCCGCGACTCGGACGAGATCCAGTACATGCACGACCGCCGCAAGGGCTGCGGCGGCTACGTCCCGACCCGGATCGTGCGCGCCGAGCCGCTCGCACTGCCCGACGACAAGGCGTACGCGTCCGTGAAGAAGGGCTCGGGCCAGCAGTCCATCGCGACCACCATGGCCTTCGTGCGGCTCCTCAAGGACCTCATGCGGGACAAGGAGATCGGCAGGCGGTTCGTGCTGATCGCACCGGACGAGTACCGCACGTTCGGCATGGACTCGTTCTTCCCGAGCGCGAAGATCTACAACCCGCTCGGCCAGCAGTACGAGTCCGTCGACCGTGATCTGCTGCTCGCCTACAAGGAGTCGCCGACCGGGCAGATGCTGCACGACGGCATCTCGGAGGCGGGCTGCACGGCCTCCGCGATCGCGGCGGGCTCGGCGTACGCCACGCACGGCGAGCCGCTGATCCCGGTCTACGTCTTCTACTCGATGTTCGGTTTCCAGCGCACCGGCGACCAGTTCTGGCAGATGGCCGACCAGTTGGCACGCGGTTTCGTCCTGGGCGCGACCGCCGGACGGACCACCCTGACCGGTGAGGGGCTCCAGCACGCGGACGGGCACTCCCAGCTGCTCGCCTCCACCAACCCGGCGTGCGTGGCCTACGACCCGGCGTACGCGTACGAGATCGCGCACATCGTGCAGGACGGCCTGCGCCGCATGTACGGCTCCGACGAGCAGCACCCGCACGGCGAGGACGTCTTCTACTACCTCACCGTCTACAACGAGCCGATCCGCCAGCCGGCCGAACCGGCGGACGTGGACGTCGAGGGCATCCTCAAGGGCGTCCACCGGATCAGCGAGGGCGCCGGGGGCGAGATCCCGGCGCAGATCATGGCCTCGGGCGTGGCCGTGCCCTGGGCCCTCGAGGCGCAGAAGATCCTCGCCGAGGAGTGGAACGTCAAGGCGGACGTGTGGTCCGCCACCTCGTGGAACGAGCTGCGGCGCGAGGCCGTGGCCTGCGAGGAGCACAACCTGCTGCACCCGGAGGAGGAGCAGCGGGTGCCGTGGGTGACGCGGAAGCTGAGCGGCGCCCAGGGGCCGTTCGTGGCCGTCTCCGACTGGATGCGGTCGGTGCCGGACCAGATCGCGCGCTGGGTGCCGGGTCCGTACCAGTCGCTGGGCGCCGACGGTTTCGGCTTCGCCGACACCCGTGGGGCCGCCCGGCGGTTCTTCCACATCGACGCGCAGTCGATCGTGGTGGGCGTGCTGACCGAGCTGGCGCGCGCGGGGAAGGTGGACCGTTCGGTCCTCAAGCAGGCGATCGACCGCTACCAGCTGCTCGACGTCACGGCGGCGCACCCGGGGGCGGCCGGGGGCGACGCGTAGCGATCTCGCATAGATGAGCGAAGGGGC
>NZ_JBHJUW010000288.1:0-3723 GCF_042268205.1 Streptomyces sp. NPDC056160 | reverse complement strand
CTCCGGCACCCGCCCCTCCACCCGCGCCGCATAAGCACGCGTAAGGTCCGTGGCCAGCGGGCCCAACGACCACCCGTCACCCGCGATGTGATGCACGACCAGGAGCAGCACGTACTCCTGCGCCGAGAGTTCGAAGAGGTCGGCGCGCAGCGGGGTTTCGGTCGCCAGGTCGAAGGGGTGGCGGGCGGCCGACTTCAGGGCGTCGGGCAGCTCGTCCTCGGTCGTGGGGTGGACGGTGAGGTGCGGGACGGACGCCTCGGGTGACAGCACCTGCTGGCAGGGGATGCCGTCGGCCTCGGGAAACACCGTCCGCAGACTCTCGTGCCGGGCCACCACGTCACCGAGGGCGGCCCGCAGCGCGTCACGGTCCAACTCACCCTTCAGCCGCAGGGCCAGTGGGATGTTGTACGTGGCGCTCGGCCCCTCCATCTTGTGGATGAACCACAGCCGGCGCTGGGCGAAGGACAGGGGCATGACCTCGGGTCGCCTGCGGACGGTGAGGGCAAGGCGTCCGGGGGCGGCGGTGTCGAGGAGTGCCGCCACCGCGGCCGGCGTCGGGCCCTCGAACAGTGCGCGCAGCTCCAGCTCCACGCCGAACGCGGCGCGGAGCTGGGCGATGAGGCGGGTGGCCAGCAGCGAGTGCCCGCCCAGGTCGAAGAAGTCGTCCTCGACGCCGACCCGCGGCAGCCCCAACACCTGCGCGAACAGATCGGACACGATCTGCTCCTGCGGGGTGCGGGCCCCTCGGCCCGATCCGGCCGACGCGAACTCCGGTGCGGGCAGGGCCGCCCGGTCCAGCTTGCCGTTGGCCGTCAGGGGGAGCCGGTTGAGGGGGAGGATGGCCGACGGGACCATGTAGTCGGGCAGATGGTCGCGGGTGTGCTCACGGAGCTTGGTGACCAGGACACCGGTGCCGCGGCGGGCGGCGGGGTTGGTCGCCCATGTGGACAGGGGCGCGGTGGAGGCGCTGGTGGGGAGCGGGGCGTAGGTGCCGACGGGGGCGCGGCCGGACAGGCGGGTCCGGTCGACGAAGACGACGTCCACGGTGTCGGTGTCCTGGGTGTTCCAGGTGATACCGGTCCAGTAGCCGTGCTCGTCGCCCAGGGCGTGGAAGGCCTCAAGGCCGATGGGTGAGGCGGTGGGGCGGTCGGGCAAGAGTGCGCCGTCTTCGAGGGCCTGCCGCATGGCGCGTTCTTGGACGAGGCGGGGGTTCGGCACGCCGGTCAGGCGGAGTTCCGCGGGCCGTTCGGCCGCCAACTGTTGCCTCAGACCGACGAGGTTGGCTTGGGCGTCGGTGTGCGCGAGCCAGGGTCGGGTGGGGGCGTCGTCGAGGGGGTGGGTGGTGATGCCGGTCTTGTAGAGGGTGGCGTCGTAGCGGTAGCGGGTGAGTTCGTTGTGGGCGGTGCCGCGCTTGAGCTGGATGTCGGTGCCCGCCAGCTCGGGGACGTGGTGAGCGAGGGCAGTGAAGTACTCGGGATCGACGAGGAGTTCCTTCTCCAGGACCAGGCTCTGCTCGACGGCACGGCGGATCGCGGCCGTGTCGTTCGGGTCCTCGGCACGCGCCGTCTGCACACCCGAGGCGAAGGTCCGCAGCAACCGCGGATTGCGCAGGTCGCCCAGGAACAGCGCGCCACCTGGGGTGAGGGCGCGGAGCGCGTGGTGGACGACCTGTTCCAGGTAACCGGCGTTCGGGAAGTACTGGGCCACGGAGTTGATCAAGATCGTGTCGAAGTGGCCCTGCGGAAGGTCGCCGAAGTCGTGGGCGGGCTGGGTCCGCAGGTGGACCCGGGTGGCCAGGACGGGATCGGCGTCGACGTGCCGCCGGAGCTCGTCGATGACGGTGCGGGAGAAGTCGGTGCCCCAGTACTCCTCGCATTCGGGCGCCAGCCGGGCCAGGAGCAGGCCGGTCCCGACACCGATTTCGAGGACGCGGCGCGGCCCCAGGGACCGGATGCGGTCGACGGTCGTGTCCCGCCACTCCCGCATCTCGGGCTGCGGGATCGGCCGGCCGTCGTAACTGCTGTTCCAGCTGGCGAAGTTCTCACCGAAAGCCGTCTGCTCCGCAGCGGTGTACACGGCGTCGTACAGGTTCTGCCACTCGCTGAGCTGGTCCTGCTCCACAGCCTCGTCGTGGTCGCGCGCCGAGGTATCGGCGACGACGTAGGCGACGAGTCGGGTGTCACCGGGCTGGTCCTCGCGGGCGACGACGGCTGCCTGCGCGATGTCCGCGTGGTCGGTGAGGACCTCCTCGATCTCCTCGAGTTCGATGCGGAAGCCGCGGATCTTGATCTGGTGGTCGACGCGGCCGACGAACTCCAGCTCGCCGTCCTGGTTCCACCGCACCAGGTCACCGGTGCGGTACATACGAGCGCCGGGCTCGGGAGTGTACGGGTCCGCCACGAACCGCTCGGCCGTCAGGCCGGGCTTGTTCAGATAGCCGCGGGCGACACCGGATCCCGCGATGTACAGCTCCCCCACCACACCGGGCGCCACCAACTCCAGCCCCGAACCCAGAACATAGGTACGGTTGTTGGCGATCGGCCGGCCGATGGGCGGTGCGCCCGCGCCGCCGCCCAGGTCCGCAGCGGTCGCCCAGATGGTGGTCTCGGTGGGGCCGTACAGGTTGGTCAGGTCGTCGGTGAGCGTGCGCAGCGACTCGGCGAGCAGGGTGGGCAGCGCCTCACCACCGACCAGGACACGCAGGCCCCGCAGCGCCTCCGGCTCGTGCGCCACCAGCAGCTGCCACAGCGAAGGGGTGCCTTGTACGACCGTGACGCCGTGCCGGGCGATCAGGTCGAGCACGGCGGACGGTTGAGGGACGGCCTCCTTGGGGGCGAGGACGACAGTGGCGCCCGACAGGAGCGGGTGGTACAGCTCCAGCGCGGCGATGTCGAACGCCACCGTGGTGACCGCGAGCAGCCGCTCCCCCGTCCGGAGCGGGACCTTGCGCCGCATCGCTTCCAGGAAGTTGAGCAGCGGCGCGTGCGGTACGACCACGCCCTTGGGACGACCGGTCGAGCCGGACGTGTAGATCACGTACGCGGCGGCCTCGGGGGCCGGCGGGCCCGCGTGGCCGGTCGCGGCCGGGTCGGTGTCGGGGCAGGCGGCCAGAAGTGCGTGTCCGTCCGGGGAGTCCAGCACCAGTCGCTCCGCCGAACCACCTTCCGATGTCCGGGAGTCGGTCGCCAGTGTGGTGACCAACAGGGCGGGCCGTGCGTCCTGGAGTACGTAGGCGAGACGGCCGGCCGGGTGGTCCGGGTCCAGCGGCAGGTACGCGGCACCACTCTTGAGCACGGCCAACAGGGCGACCACCAGCTCGGCCGAACGCGGCAGGGCCAGCGCGACCACCCGGTCCGGGCCCGCGCCCCGGCGCAGCAGGACGTGCGCGAGGCGGTTGGCGCGGCGGTCCAGCTCCGCATACGTCAGGGAGGTGTCCCCGGCGATCACGGCCACGGCGTCAGGGGTGGCGGCGGCCTGCTCGGCGAAGCGGACCGGCAGCAGCTTCTCGCCGACCTCGGTCCCGGTCTCCAGCCAGGTGCCGAGGAACTGCCGGTGTTCGTCGGGGGTGAGGATGTCGATGCGGTTGAGGGGCTGGTCGGGGTGGGTGGTGGCGATGTCGAGGAAGCGCAGCCACCGCTCGAACAGCGCCTGCACGGTCGGCGCGTCGTAGATGTCGCTGGAGTACTCGACGGCACCGCTGATGCCCTGCGGCTCACCATGGGC
>NZ_JBHJUW010000287.1:0-3734 GCF_042268205.1 Streptomyces sp. NPDC056160 | reverse complement strand
AGTGGCCGTGCACGACGCAACGCCTTGACGTTACGCCGCAGGGAGACTGGTGGAACGAGGCTCAGTTCCGCAAGGACCTCGCCAACCACTCCGCCCACGCGATGGGTGCGCACCGAGCGGAATGGCCCCGTGACGCCGAGCGCGTCCAACCTCGCAAGATCAGGCATCAGTAGACACCTTCAATGACCTCGGAGTCCTCGAACTCGGCAACGGGCGTCACGTCGGCCACTGAGACACCGAGCGCACCCTCGGGAGCGCGGACTCGCGTGGCCATGTCCCGCTCCAGGTTGTTGGGCAGGAGCAGGGACTTGCTGATGTGATGCATCACGACCTGCCCTCGCTCGCCCTCGGCGACCTCGGCGTGTGAGACCGGATCCACTACGCGGAAGGTCGTGTACGGCGAGAACGAGTCGAATACACAGGACCGGGAGCCGTCCACCGTGGCAGGTCGCTCCATGCTGCCGCCAAGGATCATCGTGCTGCCGTACTGACCACGCAACCGCACGTTCGGGAAGACCTCATGCTGTAGCACATGTCGGGTATCGACATCCATATGGGCTCCCCCCCCCACATGATGACCGCTACTTTCTCATTGATCGCGGAGACCAGTTCGTCGCGTTCCGCTATGAGTTCCAGCAGTGGCGGCGTTGCCACCAGCACCCCGACGCGCTGGTGGCGGAGAATGGATTCCGCCTGGTCGACTATGTGTTCGGCGTAGCGTTTCGCCTCGTTGGCGCGGCCCTCCCCCAGGCTCCTGCGGACCCAGCGAGGATCGAGGTCGACGGTGAAGCCGATGCCTCCACGCATGCGGGGCAGTTCCGCCATCAGCCTGCCGAAGATGTGCGGTCCACTCGGCGCGAGAGTCAACCAGTTGACGTCACGGGGGAAACCCAGTTCGTCCATGCGCGCTGATTTCCACGCAAGCGACCGCGAGAGCCAGTCGGACAGCAGCAGGACTCGTTTCGGCCGGCCGGTCGTCCCCCCGCTGTCATACGAACCGACCACGTCAGGCCTGCCGCCGTAACCGCGTGGCACCAGGTCCTCCACGGGTGCGTCCCGCAGCTCGTTCACCATGTTAGGGAAGAGCCTGAGATCTGCGTGGGTCCGCACGTCGCGGCGCGGATCAAAGCTGAGGGAGCATGCTCGCGACACCCAGAAAGGAGAACCGGTTTCCGGACTGAAATGCCACTCCATCGCAGCAGATAAAAACTCGTTCTCGCTCCACCTGCGGTCGTTGTTCAAATCAAGGTAACCCTGAGACACTACCCCTCCCATATGGGTAAGAATCGTTCTACCCCGGACGCATTGAACTGATAGTATTACGCGAAAGTATTATAGTAAGGGTTTTCCATCTTGCTCAGTTGGCGAGTTCGAGGGCGACGACGGCTCGGTCTATGGCGCTGATCCGGGTGGTGCTGCAGCGGAGTTTGCGCAGGAGCCGCCAGCCCTTGAGGACCGCCATGGCGCGTTCGCCGAGGCTGCGGATCCTGGCATGGTCCCCCGGTTGTGACGCCGACGCCAGCCGCGCAGGTTCCTGCCCCGGAACGGGACGCGGAGGGTGGGGGTCGCCCCTTGGTATGCCTTGTCCGCCCAGCACTTGATGTTGCCGGCGGCCAGAGCGGCCGGGATGTCGTGGATCCGGGCCGCGGTCAGATCGTGGACGGCGCCGGACAGCGCGTCCGATGCCCGGATCAGGCGTCCAGCCGGGTCGGCGAGTACCTGCACGTTCATACCGTGGTGCTTCTTCTTCCCTGAGTAGTACGGGCGGTCGGCGGCGATGCGGTCGATGAGCAGGAGCGTGCCGTCGAGGATGACGTGGAGCCGCTGCAAGGTGCGGCTGGACAGATCGATGGCAGACGGGTAGACAAGCACAAGAGCTCCTGGCGGACTGGTGACCTTGGTCGTGAACCCGTCAACCAGGAGCTTTCTTCATGCCCGCCACCAGGGTAACCGGTGCAACCACCCGTCAGGTGGGAAAAGGCTCACTGCCTACTATCGGAGGGACTTGGTGTTCTCGCGAATCGCTGCCGCTACCTCAAGGAGTGCGTAAGCGATGGCCGCTAACCCTTCACCGATGGCGTCAGTTTGATTTTCATCTCCTTCCCTCAAAGCCGCACGATTGGCGTTTTTCTCTGCGTACTCAGCGCAATAGGAAACCCTTGCCTCCTCTGGCTTCAGCCTTCTTGTCTCCACACCATCCCTCCTCAAGATCATCCCCAACATGCCTGGCGGACTCGCCTCGCTCGGCCGTCGCGCTTCCTCTCGTGTCGCCACTGCCCCTGGAGCGCCTTGCCGGCGCCGGCCGGGCTCCGGACCACCGGGCCCGCCTCGTGCCTCCCATACGGACGGACGCGAACGCGGACCCAGGCAGACGGACCCCCGGGACGGACGGACACGTCCCGGCCCTCATACCCGGGGACAGGCAGCCACGGACCCGTTGACGGGCGCAGCGGCGGGCGGTTCACACGACCCGGCCCGCCTTGATGCACCCCTTGACGAACCCCTTGGCAGAGATTTGGCCGCCCCCTTGAGGCCCGGTCAGCACCGCGCTCGTGCGTGGTTGCTGTTTGCAGATCAGGCCTTTTGCGGGCCGGTGTGCAGGGTGGTTCGGGCGGGCTGCTGAAGTTGTCCCGGCGGGTGTGCCTGTGCCGTGGCCGTTCCTGTTTGTGCTGGTCACCGTTGGGTGAGCGGTTATGCGGGAGGAAGACGCGTACATGCCGGCTGGTGAGGGCCGGGGGGGTCGGAAACGACTCAACTGTTGCCTGTGGGGCTGTTTCTGCGGTCATTTTGCAGTTACCTCTTGTGCGGGTACCCGCTGCTCAGCCGGAGTCGCGGGAGAGTGAGCGGCCGTCTCTGCCCGCAGGTGGCCGCCCCCGCTCCCGTCCGGCCTCTCTCGTGGGGGGATGAGGCCGGGACGGGTGGGGCCCGGCACCACGGTATGGTGCCGGGCCCCGAACAGGACCCGTGGTCGGGGGTTCCGCTCGTCTGTCGTCTCACCGCCCGGCCCGCCCGTCAAGACAGAAGAGTCCAGTACCGTCCCGAACAGCAGACGCGATCCGCCGACTTCTGGTTGCATCGGGACCCTACCGGCGATCCACCGGCCCCTGCGGCTTTGGTGCGGGAACGCCGGGTGGGACATGCGGATCCCGCCGACGAGTTCGCAACGAGGCGGCCGGCGGGATCCGCAGCGGCGGGTCTTCACTGCCCCGGCCTAGGCATGGGTGGGGAGGGCCGGGGACTCCCGGAAGTGTGGACCCGGGCCGCCGCTGGGACACAGCAAACCCGCACAGAAACGATTCTTCAAGGTGCGTGAGGCAATCGCCAGGCTACGCCATGGTCCGCCACGCCACGCCGAGGCCCTATACAGGCACATACCCGGACGCAGGGGCCGCCGCGCAGGGGGTGATGCGGAGAGAGGGGGTGGACCGCCGTTACGCGAGAGCGGACGTCGGCGCTCAGATCCGGACAGGGGATAAACTGATCATTCGCTTCACAGCACGGTGGGGGCTGGGAGCTGCGTGACGGCACTTCACAGCCCCCACCAACCCGGCTCCGGGCTCGACCAGCCCGGCTCGCCACCGAACACCTCCCGGCCGTCCTCTCTGCCACCGGCCCCGCTTGCCACACCCCTTGACACACGCTTGACCGGCCCTTGACGACCGGTCGGCCCCGCACGAGCCCGTGACAAGCCCAGAACAAGCCCGGGCCAAGGAGTCGGCGCGGCGGACCAGCCA
>NZ_JBHJUW010000286.1:0-3786 GCF_042268205.1 Streptomyces sp. NPDC056160 | reverse complement strand
CTACAAGGCCACCATCAGCATCAACATGCTCACAACCGACCCTTGACACGGCCCAGACCGCCCTAACTGAACGGCGTTGCCACTAGAACCCAAGCGGCCGGGGACGGCCCCTTCAGCGCGCTCCGGCCGGGTTGGCGTCCTCGCCCAGGTAGGTGCCGTAACCCTCGCGGACCCGCGGGCCGTCGAAGACCAGGACCTCGTTGACCAAACCGCGCTTCTGGTTACGGTAGTTGACGACCAGGCAGTCCACGCCGACGTAGCTCCCGACGATCTCGAAGCGCAGGTCGGGAATGCGGTGCAGGCCCTCCGTCCAGTAGGCGCGCAGCGCGTCCTTGCCCCGGATCGCCCCGTCCCCGCCGAGCAGTTGTGCGGCCACCGGTGACCGGAACGTCACGTCGTCCGTGAAGTGGGCCAGCAGGGAGTCCAGGTCGTGCGCGTTCCAGGCGCTCACCCAGGAGTCGACGAACGTCCGTGCCGTTGCTTGGTCCATGACCGCATTATGCCGAGGCCGCGCGGATTCACGAACGGGCTTGACCCTCACGTTGCGTGAGGCTGGAAGGTGGGGCGCATGAGCGACCAACACAACGCGTTCGAGATGAGCCCCGTCCCCGCTCCCGGCCCGGACGCGGTGCCGCCGGAGCCGTTCCGCGGCATCTACGGGATGCCCGCGTTCGTGACGATCCCCACCGGCGACCTGGCGGCGTCGGTGGACTTCTGGACCCGTGGGCTCGGGTTCTTCGAGCTGTTCGGCATCCCCGGCAGGCTGGTGCACCTGCGCAGGTGGGCGTTCCAGGACGTGCTGCTCGTCCCGGCGCAGAGCGTGCCGCAGGAGGCATCGGCGGTGAGCGTCAGTTTCGCGTGCGTGCTCAGCCAGGTCGACTCCCTCGTCGAGTCCTGTCGTGCGCTGCGCCCGGACTCGGTCGACGGTCCGCGGGACACTCCCTGGAACACCTGTGACGTGGTGGTGACCACCCCCGAGAACGCGCGGATCGTCCTCACCGCGGCGAAGCCCTTCGACCCGGCCGGTCAGGAGGCGCGGAACCTCGCGGCCGTCGGGATCACCCCGCCGGACGCCGGGCGCGGCGACAATGAGGACCATGGATGATGCCACTGGTGCCGACGGTCTGACCGTCGGGCAGGTGTCGACGCGTCTGGGCGTGACGGTCCGCGCGCTGCACCACTGGGACGAGATCGGTCTGGCGCGGCCGTCGCTGCGCACGGCCGGCGGGTACCGGCTCTACACCGCCGGTGATCTGGAACGCCTCCACCGCATCGTCGTCTACCGCGAGGTCGGTCTCGGCCTGGACCGGATCCGGGCCGTCCTGGACGACTCGGCCGAGGTCCACCGCTGACGGCCGATCACCTCCTACCGATCACGCCCCCGACCGGCACGAGCATCCCAACCGCGACCCACACCAGCCCCACGACCAGCAACTTCAAGATGAAACGGCCTCATTGCAGATCGAGATGCTGCTCATCGAGATCATCGGTGCCCTGGTCGTGCTGTTCCTGCAACTCGTCATCGACTCGGCGCTGTGGATGTTCGTCGGTGCCGTCACCGCTGTCGGCTCCGCCCCGGGCATCAGGACCGACACCGCCGCGGGCACCAGCACCGGCCGCGATGAGCCAGGAGCCTGGCCGCAGCTTCCTCGACCTGAGCCCGGACGGTGAGGACGAGCACGGCCCGGGGAAGAGCATCCTCGACCTTGGTCCGGAGTCGCCGGTGGCGGAGGACGTCGGGAGCCATGTCTACGCGGTGCTGAACCCGTCGGGGCCCGGCGGCCCCGACGCCCGTCGTGACCGGTGAATGCGGATGAGTCGCCTTACACGTAGTGCCTCCACCACAGGTTCACCACACCGTCACCCTGGGCACAGTAGAAGTACTCGTTGGCACTCCCCGAACCGTTGCCGTAGTTCGCGTAGTTGTTGTTGTACTGCGCGGCGTAGCACGCCTGCCACGAGTTGGTGTAACCAGCGAGCGTGTTCTGCAGCGTGGCCGCGGGGGCCGCGGATGCGGTTCCCGCGGCTGCCACGGTCACACCCACGGTGGCGGTGGCAGCGAGGAGAAGTCCGGTTGCGGCGCGCTTGATGCGAAGAGTCATGAGCAAAGTAAATACGTATTAATGTATCTGCGCAAGGTCTTCGGTGAGGCATGCACCGGTATCCAGGTGTTCATGGAAACGGTGTCGGCGGCTCGACAGCGCGTAGCTGGACAGGTTCCTACTGTGATGAGCCTGAAATCGCAGGCTTAAGTCTCTCGCTGATTCTCAGTGACTGGCGGAGTGACCTTGGTGAGGTAGTCGGCGAGAGATTTGAGGATCTCGTCGGCGGTCTTGGTCCAGGTGAAGGGCCTGGGGTTCTCGTTCCACGAGTCGATCCAGGCCCTGATGTCATCCTCCAGCGCCTTCACCGAGGTGTGGACGCCACGACGGGTGAGCTTGTCGGTCAGCAGGCCGAACCACCGCTCGACCTGGTTGATCCAGGAAGAGCCGGTCGGAGTGAAGTGGACATGGAAGCGGGGGTGCTTGCCGAGCCAGGTCTTGATCTCGGGGGTGTTGTGGGTGGCGTAGTTGTCACACACCAGGTGCACATCGAGCCCGGCAGGAACCGCCTTGTCTATCGTGACCAGAAACTTTTTGAACTTGACGGCCCGGTGGCGGCGGTGCAGTTCACCGATGACGGTGCCGTCGGCGATGTTGAAGGCGGCGAACAGGCTGGTGATGCCGTGTCGCAGGTAGTCGTGGGTGCGCCGTTCGGGCATGCCCGGCATCATCGGCAGCACCGGCTGGGAACGGTCCAGCGCCTGAATCTGGCTCTTCTCGTCCACGCACAACACCACGGCTTTCTCCGGCGGGTTGTGATACAGGCCGACGACGTCGACGACCTTCGCGACGAACTGCGGGTCGGTGGAGAGCTTGAAGGCATCCTGCAGGTGCGGCTTGAGGTCGAACTTCTTCCAGATCCGCCCGATGGTCGACTTCGACAAGCCGGTGCGGGCGGCCATGGAGGCCCGCGACCAGTGGCTGTCCTGGCCCGGGGTGGATTCCAGCGTCGCGGCGACCACGTCCTCGACCTGGTCGAGCAGGATGGACGGCGGCCGACCGGGCCGCGGCTCGTCGACCAGACCGTCCAGCCGCCGCTTCACGAACCGGGCCCGCCAGCGGTTCACCGACTGCTCGCTCACGCCGAGTGCGGCCGCCACCTGAACCGTTCCGAGTTCGGTAGGGACTCGATCATTTGAGAGGATCGAGTTATGGCACGTCCTTCCCCTTACCCGTTTGAGCTGCGCCGTCGTGCGGTGCGGATGGTCGCCGAGGTGCGGCCCGACTACGACACCGAGTGGGCCGCGATGAAAGCGGTCGCGTCCAAGCTCGGGATCGGCACGACCGAGACGCTGCGCAAGTGGGTGCGGCAGGACCAGATCGACGCCGGTACCCGGCCGGGCACCACGACCGAGGAGTCGGCCGAGCTGAAGCGGCTGAAGAAGGAGAACGCCGAGCTGAAGCGGGCGAACGAGATCCTCAAGGCCGCGGCGTCTTTCTTCGCGGCCGAGCTCGACCGGCCACACACGCGCTCGTAGCGTTCATCGACGAGCACCGGGACCGCTTCGGCGGTGTCGAGCCGATCTGCCGCGTGCTGAGCGCACACGACTGCAAGATCGCCCCTGCCACCTACTACGCCCACCACAAACGGGGTCTTCGAAGTTGAGCGGTGCAAGGTCGGTGGCCGCTGACTGCCCGTCACGGTCTGTGACGGGTGGGGTGGTTGTCGGCCCTGGATGTAGGA
>NZ_JBHJUW010000285.1:0-3846 GCF_042268205.1 Streptomyces sp. NPDC056160 | reverse complement strand
GACAGGGCCCCGGTCGAGCGACCGGGGCCCCTTCCGTACGTGCGGTGCCGGCGTCAGATCTTGACCCGGACCTCCTTGCGCAGCTTGGCGGTGGTGTCGGCGGCGGCCGACGGTTCGGTGCTCTTGCCCGACAGGATGTCGGCCATGTCCATCGGGATGACGGAGGCGAGGGTGCTGTGGTCGCCCCAGATGCAGACCGTCATGTTCATCGTCTTCGGCGCGCCGGTGGTTGCCCCGGAGTTGTCGATCTTCGCCTGCTGGCACTTGAGGACCGCGCCGTCGAGCCCGTCGGGTGTGTACGCCTTCGGTTCGCCGAGCAGGGTGACGTCCTCGTCGTCGCTGCCCTTCTTCTTGGTCTGGTCCTTCATGTAGGCGAACATCGCGTCCACGGTCTTCGCGGGGTCGTCGATGGTGCCGTAGACGCCGTTGAGCTGGAGCTGCTTCATGGCCAGCGGGGCGTTCTTGTCCCCGGACTCGTAGGCCGCGCTGACGTCCTTGGGGTTGTGCACGCCCCACTTCTCGGCGTCCTTCATGTCGCTCTTCGACATGGTGCCGCTTTCGCCGTCGGACTTCTTGTACTGACCGAGCACCGTCGCCGGCGTCACCAGCTTGTGCGGGCCGTCGTCCGCGACGGAACTGCCGCCGCCCCCGCCGATCACCATGTACGCGCCCACCGCGATCGCCGCCACGACCGCTACCGCGCCGATGATCAGCGCCGTCTTCTTGGCACCGCCGTCGCCGCCGGAGGCCGGGGGCTGGGGCATGCCGCCGTACGGGGGCTGCTGGCCGTAGGGACCCTGCGGCGGGACGCCCTGCGGGGGCTGCTGGCTGTAGGGGCCCTGCGGCGGGACGCCCTGCGGGGGCTGCTGGCCGTAGGGGGGCTGGGGCTGCTGCGGGTAGCCGTACCCCGGCTGCTGCGGCGGGGCCTGCTGGGGGTAGCCGTAGCCGGGCTGCGCGGGCGGCGCCTGCGGCGGCTGCTGGCCGTAGGGGCCCGGCTGACCGTACGGTCCGGGCTGCTGGGGCTGCCCGCCGTACGGGCCCGGCTGGTTGTAGCTCATTGCTGGGTTCCCCCTCAGACGCTTATGTGTTCCTGACATCCTGGCGCAGGCCCGGTGCCCGCAGGCCATCGGGGTGCGCACCGTTACAGAAGAATGCGGTTCGGGACAGCGGCGGGACGCCTCTAAACTGACCCCGTGACCGAGAACGCTCAGCAGCAGCCACCAGCGCCCGACACCGAACTGCCGACCCAGTACGCGCCGGCCGACGTAGAGGGGCCGCTGTACGAGCGCTGGGTGGAGCGGGGTTACTTCGAGGCGGACGAGAAGAGCGACAAGCCGCCGTTCACCGTCGTCATCCCGCCGCCGAACGTCACGGGCAGCCTCCACCTGGGCCACGCCTTCGAGCACACGCTCATCGACGCCCTCACCCGCCGCAAGCGCATGCAGGGCCACGAGACGCTGTGGCAGCCCGGCATGGACCACGCCGGCATCGCCACGCAGAACGTCGTCGAGCGGGAACTGGCCAAGGAGGGCAAGTCCCGCCACGACCTGGGCCGCGAGGCGTTCGTCGAGCGCGTCTGGAAGTGGAAGGGCGAGTCCGGCGGGCAGATCTCCGGCCAGATGCGCCGCCTCGGCGACGGCGTCGCCTGGTCGCGCGAGCGCTTCACCATGGACGAGGGGCTCTCCCAGGCCGTCCAGACCATCTTCAAGAAGCTCTACGACGACGAGCTGATCTACCGCGCCGAGCGCATCATCAACTGGTGCCCGCGCTGCCTGACCGCGATCTCCGACATCGAGGTCGAGTACCAGGACGACGACGGCGAGCTGGTCTCGATGAAGTACGGCGACGGGGACGACACCATCGTCGTCGCCACCACCCGTGCCGAGACGATGCTCGGTGACACGGCCGTCGCCGTCCACCCCGACGACGAGCGCTACAAGCACCTGGTCGGCAAGCTCGTCAAGCTGCCGCTGACCGACCGCTCCATCCCCGTTGTCGCCGACGAGCACGTCGACCCGGAGTTCGGCACGGGCGCCGTCAAGGTCACCCCGGCCCACGACCCGAACGACTTCGAGATCGGCCGGCGCCACGACCTGCCCGCCGTCACCGTCCTCGACGAGCACGCCGTCATCACCGCGCACGGCCCCTTCCAGGGCCTGGACCGCTTCGAGGCCCGCTCCGCCATCGTCGCCGCGCTGCGCGCCGAGGGCCGGATCGTCGCCGAGAAGCGCCCCTACGTCCACTCGGTGGGCCACTGCTCGCGCTGCAAGACCACCGTCGAGCCGCGCCTGTCCATGCAGTGGTGGGTCAAGGTCGGCCCGCTCGCGAAGGCCGCCGGTGACGCGGTCCGCGAGGGCAAGGTCAAGATCCACCCGCAGGAGATGGAGAAGCGGTACTTCGACTGGGTCGACAACCTCCACGACTGGTGCATCTCGCGCCAGCTGTGGTGGGGCCACCGCATCCCGGTCTGGTACGGGCCGAACGGCGAGGTCGTCTGCGTCGGCCCCGACGACGAGGCCCCGACCGGCGAGGGCTGGCACCAGGACACCGACGTCCTGGACACCTGGTTCTCCTCCGGCCTGTGGCCCTTCTCCACCCTGGGCTGGCCCGAGCGGACCGAGTCGCTCGCGAAGTTCTACCCGAACTCCGTCCTGGTCACCGGCTACGACATCCTCTTCTTCTGGGTCGCCCGGATGATGATGTTCGGCCTGTACGCGATGGACGGCACCCCGCCGTTCCACACCATCGCCCTGCACGGCATGGTCCGCGACCAGTTCGGCAAGAAGATGTCGAAGTCCTTCGGCAACGCGGTCAACCCGCTGGACTGGATGGACAAGTACGGCTCCGACGCGCTCCGCTTCACCCTCGCGCGCGGTGCCAACCCCGGCGTGGACGTGCCGATCGGCGAGGACTGGGTCCAGGGCTCGCGCAACTTCGCCAACAAGATCTGGAACGCGACCCGCTTCGCGCTGATGAACGGCGCGACGGTGGACGGCCCGCTGCCGGACCCGTCGGCGATGTCCGCCACCGACCGGTGGATCCTCTCCCGCCTCAACTCCGTCGTCGCCGAAGTCGACGCGTACTACGAGGACTTCCAGTTCGCCAAGTTGTCCGACGCGCTGTTCCACTTCGCGTGGGACGAGGTCTTCGACTGGTACGTCGAGCTGTCCAAGACCACCTTCCAGGCGGGCGGCGAGGCGGCCGAGGTCAGCAAGCGGGTCCTCGGCGAGGTCCTGGACGTGACGCTGCGGCTGCTGCACCCGGTGGTCCCGTTCGTCACCGAGACGCTGTGGACCACCCTCACCGGCGGCGAGTCGGTCGTCATCGCCCAGTGGCCGGCCGACAGCGGCTTCCGGGACGCGGACGCCGAGCGGGAGATCGGGACGCTCCAGTCGGTCATCACCGAGGTCCGCCGCTTCCGCGCCGACCAGGGCCTCCAGCCGGGCCAGCGCGTCCCGGCCCGGCTGACCCTGGACGGCACGGCGCTCGCCCCGCACGAGGCCGCCATCCGCCAGCTGCTGCGGCTCCAGCCGGAGGGCGAGTCGTTCACGCCGACGGCGACCCTGCCGGTCGCCGGTGCGGAGGTCGCGCTGGACCTGTCCGGCACGATCGACGTGGCCGCCGAGCGCAAGCGGCTCGCCAAGGATCTGGCGGCGGCCGAGAAGGAGAAGGCCCAGGCGAACGGCAAGCTCGGCAACGAGGCGTTCCTCGCCAAGGCGCCCGACCACGTGGTCGAGAAGATCCGTACGCGGCTCGCCAAGGCCGAGGAGGACATCGTCCGCCTCACCGCCCAGCTGGAGCGGCTGCCGCAGGCGTAGGCGTCCGTACGCCGTCGAAGGCCCCGGA
>NZ_JBHJUW010000284.1:0-3982 GCF_042268205.1 Streptomyces sp. NPDC056160 | reverse complement strand
GTCCTACATCCAGGGCCGACAACCACCCCACCCATCACAGACCGTGACGGGCAGTCAGCGGCCACCGACCTTGCACCGCTCAACTTCGAAGACCCCCGTTGTCACCCGCCAGGGACGGTCCTGGCGTCCTGCGGCGTGCTCGCCGCGCCGTACCTCCGCGAGCACACGGCGCAGGTCGTCGGGGGTACGGATATCGTCGTCGCCGTGCCCCGGCGCGTACGCGGCGATGGCCTGCTCCTGGACGGCCCCTGGTGCGAAGGCGAGCAGCACCAGGCCGACCCCGGTCGAGGCCAGTGGAAGGCGGCCGCCCACGCGGTAACGCACCGGGGTCGCGTCACGCGCCGACAGCCTTTCGACGAGCAGCGCCTCGCCCCGCCCCAGCGCCGCGGACCGCCCTCGGGCATCGCCGTTCCCCTCGCTGTTTCCTCCTGGTGTTCCGTTCACCGGAATCACCCCTGCCAATGTACGGGCTCTCTTCCTACGGTGGCGATCACAGGCACCCGGGACCAGCCTCGTCAGCACGCCGGCGCACGACCTCGCAGGCACCCCGGAGCACACGACCTGGCAGGCACCCCAGAGCAAGGGAGACCCGTATGACCCCGACCGGGCTCGTCGACGTCCACGCCCACTTCGTCACCGGCGGCTACGTGACCGCGGCCCGGTCCGCCGGCATCGAACATCCCGACGGCATGCCCGGCTGGCCCACCTGGAGCGTCGAACACCACCTCGACCTGATGGAACGCTCGGGGATCGAGAAGTCCTACCTGTCGATCTCGTCCCCCGGAGTGCACTTCGGCGACGACGGCGCGGCCCGCGGGCTGGCCCGCGAGGTCAACGAGTTCGGCGCCCGCGTCCGCGCCGAGCACCCGCGGCGCTTCGGCCACTTCGCCTCCCTGCCCCTGCCCGACGTCGAGGGCGCGCTCGCCGAGGCCGCTCACGCGCTCGACGTGCTGGGCGCGGACGGCGTCACGGTGGAGAGCAACCACCACGGCGTCTACCTCGGCGATCCGCGCCTCGAACCGCTCTGGGAGGACCTGGACCGGCGCGGCGCCGTCGTCTTCGTCCACCCCACCTCGCCGCCTCACGCCGACGACCTCGGCCTCGGCCGTCCCCGGCCGATGCTGGAGTTCCTCTTCGACACCGCCCGCGCCGCCGGCGACCTCCTCTTCCGCGGCGTCCTCGCCCGCCGGCCGCGCATCCGCTGGATCCTGACCCACGGCGGGGGAGCGCTGCCGCTGCTCGCCGATCGGATGGAGCTGTTCCGCACCCACTTCGGCAGCGGCCCGGCAAACGCGCCGAGCGCCGTCGAACAGCTCGGCCGGCTCTGGTACGACCTGGCCGGTACGCCCTTCCCCCGACAGATCCCGGCCTCCGTCGCCGCCTTCGGCACCGAACGCCTCCTCTACGGCAGCGACTACTGCTGGACGCCCGTCGAAGCCGTCCTCGCGCAGGTCGCCACCGTCGACTCCGCGCCCGGACCGACCGACGCCACCACTTGGCGCGACCTCACCACCCGCAACGCGCACCGCCTCTTCACCGCGGACGGGCGGTGATCGCGTGCGCCGTGCCGAACACCGCCACCCCCGAGCAGGCCGCCGCGACCGTGCGCGAACGGGTCGCTGCGGGCGCCGACTTCGTCAAGTCCGCCGCGATGGCCAGGGAGCGCTTCTGCGACCACATCGCTGTGCGCGCGTACCGGGTCGTCCGATCCGCTCGGTGACCTGTCGATCAATCACCTGTCAATCACATGGGAATCACATGGAAATCACACGGGAACCACATGGGAAAGCAAATCCTCCCCGTATTGATTTCACAGCTCCTGAGCCGCGCTGCGGCCGACCGCGGTGTTCGCCGGATCGGCGGCCGTTTCCCAGGGCGCGCTGTCCGGTTTCCGGCTTCTGACGTCAAGGTTCCGCGCCTAGTGTCGTCGCCGTCATCCCTGGAGCCGCGTCGAAAGGGGAAGAAGTGAGAACTTCTCGAGAGCTGGGGCGCGCTGCCTGCGCCGTCATGGCGCTTGGAACCGCGGTTGCGCTGGGTACCGGGTTCGCCTCCGCAGCACCCGCCACCACCGCTGCTACCACCACCGCGAGCTGCACCTACCCGTACGTGTGTATCCAGCGCCTGTCCGACGGGGCCATCATCGGCCGCTTCCAGGACGTCACCTCAACCTGGCAGTCGCTGCCGTCCAAACCGAGCAACGTAAGGGTCATCAACACCCGCCACGACGACGTCGCGTACATTCGCGAGGCTGGTGGATCGGTGGACTGCGTCGCTCCGAACAGCACCCTTGGCATCACGGGCTACGTCCTGACAGGTATCCGCATCTCCTCGTCCGCCACCTGCGCGTGAGCCACGTCATCGCCGACCGCACCCCCGCCAAGGAGGAGACATGAAGAGATCACGGCAGGCCGTCAAGCGAGTTGCGGGGGCTGCGGCAGTGGCCACCGGGCTGCTCGCCACCTCCGTGGGAGCAGCGGTCGCCGCCCCCACGACCGCAGTCGCCCAGGCCACGGCGAGCTGTGCATACCCCTACGTCTGCCTGTTCAAGAACGGCGTCAGGATCGGTCAGTTCCAGGACGTCACCTCGGGCTACCAGTCCCTGCCGTCCAGGCCCACCGGCACGAACAGCTCACCCATCACCGTCACCAACACCCGTCACGACGACGTCGCCTACATCCGGTACTCCACCGGCTCGACCTCGTGCATCCCGCCGCTGCAGAGCAGCGCCTTCACCGGAACGCTGACGGGCATCCGCATCTCCTCCTCCCCGACCTGCTGAGCTGTGGCAGCGAAGTGAGCCGTGACGCGGCCGCCGTACGTCCACGGGCCCCGCTGCGCAGCGAGGCCCGAGAACGGCCCCATTCCACGGCGCCCCTGGCCCCCGCCTAGGACTTGTCCGGTCGATCATGTGACTGCCTTGCGTCTGGATCGTTGATGCGGGCATGGGGCGGGGTGATCTGAGTGATGCGGAGTGGGAACGGCTACGGCCGTTCCTGCCTGCCAGTAACGGGCGTTGCGGCCGGTGGCGGGACCATCGGCAGGTGATCAACGGGATTCTGCACCGGGTTCGGACCGGTGTGCAGTGGCGTGACCTGCCCGAGCGGTTCGGACCATGGAAGACCGTCTACGAACGGCACCGGCTGTGGTCGGCTGACGGTACTTGGGAACGGCTGCTTCAGCAGGTTCAGGCAGCGGCCGACGCCGCTGGTGAGATCGACTGGGACGTCTCGGTCGACTCCACCATCGTCCGCGCGCATCAGCACGCGGCCGGCGCCCGGACCGATCCGCCGCCGGCCCCCGGCCCAAAGGGGGCCGAACCGCCAGAACACCAGGACGAGACACCGTGGCAGAGCCTCGTCGCCCGCCTGGCGGAGGTGGTGCGGGAGGTGAGGGCCTGGGCCGCTCGCGCGGTGGGTTCACCAGCAAGCTCCACCTGAGCGCGGACGGCCGCTGCCGCCCGCTGTCCCTCATCGTCACACCTGGACAGCGGGCGGACTGCACCCAGTTCAAGCCGGTCCTGGACAAGATCCGCGTCCCCAGGCGACGGCGGGGCAGACCCCGCAAGAAGCCGGACAGTCTTGCCGCGGACAAGGCCTACAGCAACGGGCCCTGCCGCGAGTTCCTGCGGCGCCGGGGCATCCGGCACACCATCCCGGAGAAGACCGACAGCCAGGCCGCCCGCCAGCGCAAAGGCTCACGCGGCGGACGGCCACCCGGCTTCGACGAAGAGCGGTACAAGAAACGCAACACCATCGAACGAGCAATCAACCGCCTCAAACAGCACCGGGCCGTGGCCACCAGATACGACAAACGCGGCTACGTCTTCCTCGGCACCGCCACCGCAGCAGCACTCCTCATCTGGCTCCGAACATGATCGACCGGACAAGTCCTAGTACTCCAGCAGTACTTCGTGGCTTGACCTGGGGAAACGTCGAGCGGTGGGAGTGTAGCGGGCGGGGGTTCGTCACGAATGGCTTCTGCC
>NZ_JBHJUW010000283.1:0-3999 GCF_042268205.1 Streptomyces sp. NPDC056160 | reverse complement strand
CCCTTACGCACCTGAGCCTCATCTCACAGTTTTTATGACTGACTATTTCATCCCGATTCCCGTCGTGCCACCATAGTAAGCCAGTATACACTCCGCTAGCGCTACGTGACTGGTTCAGGGCTGCGCCCCGAAACCCGCCAAAAGCCTGACGCGCCTGCGGCTTGTCCAACCCCGCGCCGACCGGGAAAGGCTTTCCCGCCCGTCCCGGCGTTATCAGGAGACCGGTTTGTCAGAGAAACGGAACAAGATGCTCACCATGTGGGTGACGGAGGACGAGCACCGGCGGCTGCTCGAACGCTGTGACGGCAGGCAGCTGGCGGCGTGGATGCGGCAGACCTGTCTTGATGAAAAGCCTGCGCGTACCGGAAAGCTACCCTCGATCTCGCCGGCGCTGCTGCGCCAGCTTGCCGGCATGGGCAACAACCTGAACCAGATAGCCCGCCGCGTTAACGCCGGCGGCGGTACCGGCCATGACAGGGTGCAGATTGTGGCGGCGCTGATGGCAATCGATGCCGGCCTTGAGCAGCTGCGGCACGCCGTTCTTGAGAAAGGAACGGACGATGATCATTAAATTTCATCCGCGCGGTCGCGGCGGTGGCGCCGGGCCGGTGGACTATTTGCTGGGTAAAGACCGGCAGCGTGAAGGCGCCACCGTCCTGCAGGGCAAGCCGGAAGAAGTCCGGGAGCTGATTGATGTGTCGCCTTACGTGAAGAAATACACCTCCGGCGTACTGTCGTTTGCGGAGGCAGATCTGCCTCCCGGCCAGCGGGAAAAACTGATGGCCAGCTTCGAGCGTGTTCTGATGCCCGGCCTCGATAAAGATCAGTACAGCATTCTGTGGGTGGAGCACGCGGACAAGGGGCGTCTGGAGCTGAACTTTCTGATCCCCAATACCGAGCTGCTGACCGGCAGGCGGCTCCAGCCGTACTACGACCGCGCCGACCGGCCGCGCATCGATGCCTGGCAGACGGTGGTCAACGGCCGGCTGGGGCTGCACGACCCGAACGCGCCGGAAAACCGGCGGGCGCTGGTCACGCCGTCCGCGCTGCCGGAAGCGAAGCAGGAAGCTGCCCAGGCGATTACGCGCGGCCTGCTTGCCCTTGCCTCATCCGGGGAGCTGAAAACCCGTCAGGACGTCACTGAGGCGCTGGAAAGCGCAGGTTTTGAGGTGGTGCGCAGCACGAAAAGCAGCATCAGCATTGCCGACCCGGACGGGGGGCGAAACATCCGACTGAAGGGAGCCATCTATGAGCAGTCTTTTAACGCTGGCGAAGGACTTGGAGCAGAAATCGAAAGCGCAGCAGCAGAGTACCGGCGAGATGCTGAAAGCCGCATTCAGCGAGCACGAGCAGTCTGTCAGAGCGGAACTGAGCGCAAGCGCGAGGAGAATCAGCGACGCCATCAGCGCCCACGAACAGAGTATGAGCGAGGCGATGGAGAAAAACCGGCGGAGCGTGCTGCTGACAGCCGGGAGGGCATGGCTCACCATCCTGATGGTGTCAGCGCTGCTGATCGCCACGAGCGGGAGCATTCTGTGGTGGCAGGGGCAGCAGATAACCGACAATTACACACATCTTCGTCAGCAGGAAGATACCCTGGCGAAAATGACTGCCCGGACGTGGGGAGTGCGCTATCAGGAGAGCAGCGACGGCCGGAGGTTCCTTATCCTGCCGCCGGGGATGCAAGCCGAAGCCATCCCCTACGACGGGACGACCTGGATCCGCCTGAAACAGGAGTAGCGGAAAATGACAGAGCTGGAAAAGCAGTTGCTGACCGCATTAGAGCAGCTACATCAGGACTACTCGCAAAGGCTGGACGAATGGGAGAGCGCCTTCGCGGAATGGCAGAAGATGTCTGGGCTTATGCAACGGGAGAACGCGGTGCTGAACGAGCGCGTGTCGGACTTGAGCACGCAGGTGCTGAGTTTAAGCGAGCAGCTGCGCCGCTTGTCCGGGAACTGAATGCCACCGAGTTCCGGCAGGGGGAGAATGAGTATCAGAAAACACTGGAGCTGGAGCGCCAGCCGCAGAAAACCTACAAAGGACCGACGCTGGGCTGACGGATGCCGGCCCGTGATAAACCCCAAGAAGGGGTCGTTTGCGGGAGAGGGCGAAATCCTACGCTAAGGCTTTGGCCAACGATATTCTCCGGTAAGATTGATGTGTTCCCAGGGGATAGGAGAAGTCGCTTGATATCTAGTATGACGTCTGTCGCACCTGCTTGATCGCGGCCGCGATAGCTAGATCGCGTTGCTCCTCTTCTCCATCCGCGTTCCAAGCTGCGGAAAGGCACCCATAAGCGTACGCCTGGTCGAGCAGGCGACGCGGATCGACGTCCAGCGCACGAGAGAATGCGTCCGCCATCTGTGCAATGCGTCTAGGATCGAGACAAAGGTCGTCTCTGTCAGCCGGATCGTAGAACATATTGGCGGCGCCAAAGCCCACTTCACCGACCAGACCGACGGGATCTATCACCAGCCAGCCGCGACTGGAGAACATGATGTTTTCATGATGCAGATCGCCATGTAGCCCACGCAGTTCCGAGGCATTGCTCATCATTTGATCGGCTATAATCGCCGCGTGGACGTAGTCAGTTTGACAACCTGCGTTTTGATCATCGCGCGCCCGCTGAAACAAAGCTGCAAAGCGATCCCGGATCGGGAGAAGGGCAGAAGGCAGGGGTTCCTCAGATGCGGCATACAGCTTCGCCATTAGTTCCGCTGCAATTTCGGTCGCCTGGTAGTCGCCGTGCTCGGCAACGATGTGAGAGAGCATTCGCTCCCCGGCATATTCGAGCAACATCAGATTGTTCTCACGACCGAGCAACCGGACTGCTCCCCTCCCATTGCGCCATACCAGATAGTCGGCCCCGCGCAGTTCATCAGCAATGTCTTCTATAGGTTTCAATCCCTTGACGATTGCAGGAGTCCCGTCTGGCAATGAAACTTTCCAAACGAGGCTGGAAAAGGTGTCCGCAATGAGAACAGGTTGCGAAACGTGCCAATGAGCAGGAAAAACAGGCGGCATGAACATCAACCCCAAGTCAGAGGGTCCAATCGCAGATAGAAGGCAAGGCGTTCGCGGTCGGGGGCTTCGATCCCCAATACATTGAATAGGACAGCGAAGGCGCGCTCTGCTTCATCTGGCGCTGCCCAGTTCTCTTCGGCGTTAGCAATCATGAGTGCCAAATCGGCATAGCGATCTGCTGTTCCGAGCCGCCCAAGGTCGATCAGACCCGTGCATTGAAGAGTTTTAGGGTCCACCATGAAGTTCGGCATGCAGGGATCACCATGGCAAACAACCATATCGGTGCGCTCTTGGTCGAGCCGCACCGGTAGCTCTCGTTCGACACGAGCCAAAAGATCGAGCTGCGGCGTACTCTTGTCCTCGTCCGGTAAGAAGTCGGGATTGACGGCATTGCGGGACACCACATCAACGGCGCGTCCGAACATTCGCGACAGCCTGCGCTCAAACGGACATTGATCAACCGATAGGCTGTGAACAGCGCCAAGTTGCTGCCCCATTGACGGCCACGCTTTGAGCAAATCCGCTCCAGACAGATCAGCCGCCGGTACTCCCGGAATTGCCGTTATCACCAAGCATGCACCCTCCTGTTCCTCCTGCCAGTTGATCACCTCGGGGCAAGCCACACCTCGACCTTTGAGCCAAATGAGGCGGTCACGCTCTCCAGCGAGCTCACCGCGGCGGGAAGCAGGTGCGATTTTCGCGAAGGCATGCCCGTCACCACGTCGAAAAACAAAATCACCAGATTCTCCGCCTCTGACAGGCAACCAGTCAGAATGCGATTCACCAAAAAAAATATTAGTTCGATTCAATGGAGGTTCCTTCAGTTTTCTGATGAAGCGCGGAGGTGGCTCAACCTGCGAAAAGAAACGAGTTGCTACGTAAGTCCGAGAACATGCTTTCCATGGTCTCTGAGCTCGCCTTTGGGACCGACATATCGGTAGAGAGTGACGCGCTCGATGCCGAGTTCCTTGC
>NZ_JBHJUW010000282.1:0-4052 GCF_042268205.1 Streptomyces sp. NPDC056160 | reverse complement strand
GCATCGTCGTGCGGGTCTCGGTGTGCTCGCCGGGCTCGGCGCCGATGTGGGCTGTGGCCTCGGCCTCGATGAGTTCCTGCAGGATCCGCTGGGCCAGGACCCTGATCAACTCGATTCCGTCCGCCGTACGCAGTGACTCCATCAGGCGGAATAAGTCATGCTGGGACAAAGCCATCGCGTCACCTCTCGTTTCAACGAGCTTCTCCACTCGGAGAGTTGCGCGATGGCTGCCTCTTGACCAGGGGCTACGCGGAGATCGCTGCTACACCACTCGGCAGGACACCATCCCGCATCGGGGGCCGGTTCCTGCTGCTTCTGGTACTTCTTCACCCAGCCGCGTAGCGTCTCCGAGTTCAGCTCAAGCTCCCGGGCGACTTCGGAGATCGTCTTGCTTGACCTCAACGCGATCTGGACGGCTTCGTCGCGGAACTCCGGCGAGTACTTACTGGGGGGCGCCACTTCTTCCTCGTTTCCTTGCTCAGGACAACCCTATTGGGTGCCTGTCCGGAAACTTCGTGGCCCCTCACTCGGCTCAACTCGACCGAACCGGCCCGCGATCCGGGCCATGGCCTGGTCGAACATCGCCCGCCAGCGGACGGGGTCTACGCTATGGCCCGCGGCCACCGCACGATCTTCGTTTGTCTACACACCAACCGATGATCACGCGGTGGCCGTACCCGTTCCCGGCCGGGTACGGCTACAAGATCGCGAAACCAGACTGGAGTACTAGTGTCTGCCGGGCCGCGTCCTCCAGCGCAGCCGCCGTGATCATGACACGCACCAGGTCCTCGTACCGCTCGTTGTCGACGCGGATGCCGTGCACGAGCAGGGTGATCACCTCCCCCGGGTCGCCGCAGGCACGCACCGCGTCCAGGGCCCACTCCACGATCGGATCGTGACTTCCCTCGTCGATGAGGGTGGTGAGGATCGCCGCTTTACCCCGTGCCCCGGCATACACGGCGGGTACCGCCGTCCCGGCCTCGCGTGCGATGTCGGTGACCGTCACGTTCCCGTAGCCGCGATGCACGAAGAGGCGGGTGGCGGCCGCCAGAACCGCGGACCGGGCATCCGCCGCCCTGTTCCGGCGGACAGCCTTCCATGTCTGCCCGCAGTCAGAAATATGTGTCGTCATCGTCTCTCCGTCCATGTGAAGTGTGCCCGGGGTATAGGGTCCCTGTGTCGTCAGCGGCTCTGCCCGGACTTCTTCTCTTCGCGCGCCCTCGCGTCATCCGTTCCGGGCATCGAGTCATCCTCACATGGAGTCAGGACCCGTCATCGTGAGCAACTTCCCCTCGCCGCCGGTGCCGCAGGACCGCCAGTTCGTCCTCGGTCAGCACCTGCGCCTGTCCATCCTCATATCCGCGGAGGAGACGGACGGCCGTCACGACCTCTCGGACGCCGTCCTGCCCGGCGACGCGGGCACACCGCTGCATCTGCACACCGGCTACGAGGAGCGGATCTGGGTGGTCGAGGGCAGCCTGACGGTGTGGGCCGGGCGCGACACGTTCATCCTGCGGTCCGGCGACTTCTACGCCATCCCGATGAACACCCCGCACACGCTCAAGGCAGGCCCCGAGGGCGCGCGGTCCCTGAACATCACGTCCCCGGCCGCGTTCGCGGAACTCATCCGCCGCTCCGGTACCCCCGCGCACCTGGCCACGTCCGAGACCGAATGGGACATGGGCCTGTTCCAGGCTGTCACCGAGGAACTGGGTGACATCATCCTCGGCCCGCCCGGCGCCACCCCCGCGGATCTCCCGCCCGCGGACCTGGAGAAGCTCCTGGCCGGCTGCGGCGGCCCGGACAACATATGACACACTACGCATGTAGTGCTCGTCAAGCACACATGCAGCAGGTGCTGCGTCCGCCGCGGTGAAGCGGCGGGTGTCACACGTCGGCCGCCGGGCCTCATGACGGGTCCTGGCCGTCCGCCGCACCCCTTCCAGAAGGGGTCCGAGGACCGCGCCCCGGTCCGCCGGCCGCACGAGGGAGGGAAGACATGCCGAAGGAACCGCGCGACGAGGACGTCGTGCGCGTCGGTGACGAGGTCTACGCGGTCTCCGGGAGCAACACCAACTGGGTGATCGCCAAGGAGGGCGACAGCTGCGTCCTGGTCGATTCGGGCTACCCCGGGGACCACGACGCCGTGCTGGCGTCGCTGGCCATGCTCGGCCTGCGGCCGGAATCGGTGGCCGCCGTCCTCGTCACGCACGCGCACAACGACCACATCGGAGCGGCCGAACGGCTGCGGGTGGCCCACGGCGTGCCGGTGCTGATGCACGAGGAGGAGGTGCCGCACGCCCGGCGCGACTTCCTCGACCAGGTGTTCATCGGCCAGGTGCTCGCCCAGGCGTGGCGCCCCGGTGTGCTCCCGTGGGCCGTGCACGCACTGCGGTCCGGCGGCACCCGGCACGTCCCGGTGACCGAGCCGCTGGCCTTTCCCGGCCCCGGCCCCCTCGACCTGCCCGGATCCCACCGGTCCCCGTGCACACTCCCGGACACACCGAGGGGCCCTGCGCCTACCACCTGCCTGGCAGCGGCATCCTGATCAGCGGTGACGCACTGGTCACGGGACACCCGACGTCCAGGATCACCGGCCCCCAGTTGCTGCCGGACATGTTCCACACCGACCGGACCGCCGCCCTCGCCGCGCTGACCACGCTCAAAGGCGTCGACGCGGACGTCATCGTGCCCGGCCATGGCCCGGTGCACCACGGATCCGCCAAGGAAGCCGCAGGTCAGGCCCATGATCGCGGGGAAACCTGACGGATCATGGCCGAAGGCCGCGCATCGGGCGGTGTCCGGTGAAGCCGGCCGATTCCGGGACATCGTTCGGGGGAAGTTTCCTCCTGAGGGAGGTTTCCCGGACCGCAGGCGGGCAAACTGGAGTGGCAGCGGAGCCGGGCCCGTACGGCCAGGTGGCACACCACTTCACACCGACAGCACGACGTTCCGCCCGGCCCCCGTGATGCACACTCCTCAGCACAGGTCTCCCGGCGTGGGTACCGTGCGCAACGTCATCCAAATACAAAGGAGTGAACGGTTATGACCAGCCAATCAGCCGCCACGCTCCGATCGCGGTACGTCGAGCAGGCCGCATCGGACCTGGAGGAGAATCGCCGGCGCCAGCAGGAACTGGCCGAGAAGATCAAGTCGTTGAAGCAGGAGGAAGGCCTCCTGGTCGACATCCTGACCCTCGCTGAGCGGTATGAGGGGGCGGCCGACCCGTCCCGGCTTCCCGAACAGGCCCAGGGAGAGCCCGCTCTCACACCCGAGAGGTCCGAGAGCGGCCTCCTGTCCGCCGCCGCGGGCGCCTCGACACGTCGTACGACGTCGGGCACGCCGACCGCACAGACCGGCCGGAACACCCCGAAGACTGCCGCGAAGGGGAAGTCGCGTCAGCCGCTGCTCGGGGATCTCCTGCGGGAACTGCTCGGCGCGTACGACGAGCCGCGCCTGGCGAAGGAACTGCGCGACGAACTGCTGGAGAAGCACCCGGACCGCAATCCCACGCCGCAGGTGGTGCGCAACACCCTGGAGGCCCTGGTCGCCAAGGGCCGTATCCGGCGGCACAAGCAGCAGCGCTCTGTCATGTACTCCCTGGTCGAGCCCGTGGACCGGCAGACCGCGACCGCGGGCGACGCGTAGGGCTGACACGCGTCCCCGCTCTTTCGAGCGTGTTCCGGCACCTGGTTCATCCGGCGCCGGGACACGCCTTTCGCGATTCCCGGACACATGTCTCACACCGGACGGACGCCATCTCCGGCATGGCGCGATTTTCTCGTTACCGAGCGGTGAACCTTTCGGTCGGCCGATCCGTGTGAAGTAAAGAGGGTGCTTACCCTTCACGGCGCAGATGCTGTGGACGCGATCACGCGACAGCCTGTTCCGTCGGCAGATGTGCGTTTGCGGGTGGTTTTGGTGGCTGTGGATCCTGTGGTCAACGGCATTGTGGTCGCGTTGACGGGGATGACGGTTCCCGAGGGGTCGCCTGAGCGGGTCCGGGCGGAGATCGTGGATCCGCATGTGGTGCTGGTGCGTTTCCTGACCGG
>NZ_JBHJUW010000281.1:0-4285 GCF_042268205.1 Streptomyces sp. NPDC056160 | reverse complement strand
TTCCCTTTCCGGCGGTTCCGACTCTATCAGATCTTTTCTCGACCTGATCCCCAGTCAGCGGGGTTTGTCTTCCCGGCCGCTGGGCCGTTCCGACGTCTCAAACCTTAGCGGATCCTCGCGGTGATTCCCAATCGGGCCCTTGGCGGATCCGGCAGGAGTCGACGAGTTCCATTCGAATTGAATTCGGGCATGCCGAAATCGACCCGGACGGGAGATCATGCTGGTGGTGTGAGTGCCGCTGATGCGGCGGGAGGTGCTGCCGAGGAACCGTTACAGCTCCGTGGCAACCCGGAGAACCTTACGGATCCGGCAGGGGCGTGTCAAGCGCCCTCTGTCAAGGTCTTTTAGTCGAGGTCGCTGAGCCGGCCGCCGGCGTCCGGCTGGGCGTGCTCCACCCTGCGCAGGAGCCGGGTCAGGACCTCGCCGAGGACCGCCCGCTCCGCCGGGGTGAGGTCCTGGAGGAGATCGCCCTCGAAGACCGTGGCGAGGCGCATGGCCTCCATCCACTTCTCGCGGCCGTCGGGGGTCAGCTCCACGATGACGCGCACCCTGTTGTTCTCGTCCCGCTCGCGGGTGACCAGTCCCTCGCCGACCATGCGGTCGATGCGGTGGGTCATCGCGGCCGGGGTGAGGCCGAGGCGCTTGGCGAGGTCGCTGGGGCCCAGGCGGTAGGGCGCCCCGGACAGGACAAGCGCCTTGAGCACCTCCCACTCGGCGTTGCTGATGCCCAGGTCGGCGGTCTGCCTGCCGTAGGCGACGTTCATCCGGCGGTTCAGGCGGGCCAGCGCCGAGACGATCTTCTCGACCTGGGGGTCGAGGTCCTGGAACTCGCGCTGGTAGGCGGCGATCTGTTCTTCGAGTGTCGGCTCGCTGCCGATGCCGGGGGTGTCGCCCATGTCCGCAGTATGGCACGGAGCGGCTTGGCGTTGAAGTCCTTCCGGGTGTACTCTTTAGCTTCGAACTTTAGGAGTGAAGTCTTCAGGTCTAACTGCTGATCACTTCGACGACTCCATGACCGTCCTTGTGCTTGAGAGAGGTGAACGTGACCAGGGCGATGGGCGCAGCGATGCGCCGGATCCACGTGGGCAACGCACTCAGTGCGTTCGGGCTCGGCTTCACCGTCCCCTACCTGTACGTCTATGTGGCGCAGGTGCGGGATCTGGGGGCCATGACGGCGGGTCTGGTGCTCGCCGTCTTCGCCGTGGCCGCGCTGATCGTGCTGCCGTTCGCCGGCCGGGCGATCGTGCGGCGCGGCCCGCTGCCGGTCCTGCTCGCCGCTCTGGTCACTGCCGCACTCGGGGCGCTGAGCCTGGGACTGGCCGCCGGGGCGGTGGCCGTCCTGCTGTCGGCCGCGGCCCTGGGCGCCGGTCAGGCCGTGATGCAGCCGGCGCTGGCGACGATGATCGTGGACTGCTCGGAGTCGGAGACCCGCTCGCGGGCCTTCGCGATGCAGTTCTTCCTGCAGAACCTGGGTCTCGGTGTCGGTGGTCTCATCGGCGGCCACCTCGTCGACACCACGCGCGTGTCCTCCTTCACGCTGCTGTTCGCGATCGAGGCGGCGGTGTTCCTGCTGCTGGTCGCGCTGATGGCGACCGTGCGGATGCCGCGTGCGCCGCGCATGGCGGGGGCTCCGGCGGGCGCCGCGCCGGGTTCCGGCCGGAGTGGCCGGCGGCAGCTGCTGGGAAACCGGGCGATGGTGCAGCTGTGCGTGCTGGGTTTCGTGCTCTTCTTCGCCTGCTACGGGCAGTTCGAGTCGGGCCTGAGCGCGTACGGCGTGGAGGCCGCCGGGATCTCGACGTCGGCGCTGGGCACGGCGCTGGCCGCGAACACGCTGATGATCGTGGTGGCGCAGTTCGCCGTGCTGAAGTTCGTGGAGCGGCGGCGGCGCTCGCGGGTGATCGCGGCGGTCGGCGTGATCTGGGCGGTCGCCTGGGGCGCGGCGGCGTACGCGGGGCTCGGCCACGGCAGCCAGGTGATGGCGACGGCGGCGTTCGTGTCGACGTACGCGCTGTTCGGACTGGGTGAGGCGATGCTGTCGCCGACGCTCGCGCCGCTCGTGGCCGATCTCGCGCCGGAGGGGATGGCGGGGCAGTACAACTCGGCCTTCGCTCTGGTGAAGCAGCTCGCGCTGGCGGTCGGACCGGCGGTGGGCGGCCCGCTGGCGGCGTCGCTGCCGGGGCCGTACGTGGTGACGTTCCTGCTGTTCTCGCTGGGGATCAGCGTGCTCGCGGTGCGGCTCGGGCGTGGGCTGACCGCCGTGCAGGACCATCCGTGGGGCGCGCGGAGCCGGGTGGTGGCGCGTGGGGGGGCCGCCGCGGAGCCGGTGACCGCTGAGGCGTGAGGCCGAGCGGGTGCGGGGCGGCCGTCGTCTTCGGGCGACGGCCGCTTCGGCGTACGGCCCACGGCCGGTTCCGTCCTGGCGTAGGGCTAGGGCCGCTTGGTGGGCAGGGTGAACTCGCACCAGACGGCCTTTCCGCCGTCCGGGGTCCGGCGGGCGCCCCAGTGGGCGGCGATGGTGGCGACGATGGCGATACCCCGGCCGGATTCGTCGGCGGGTTCTGCGCGGCGGCGTCTGGGGAGGTGGTCGTCGCCGTCGGTGACCTCGACGATGAGGCGGCGGTCGGTGCGGCGCAGGCGCAGGCGCATGGGGGGCGTGCCGTGCTGGAGTGAGTTGGCGACGAGTTCGCTGGCCGCGAGGACACCCGCGTCGTGCAGTTCGGGCGAAAAGCGCCAGCTGGTGAGGACGCCGGAGGCGAAGGCACGCGCGCGGGGGGCGGCTTCCACGCCGCCGAGGAGTTCCAGGGCGGCGTTGCGGAAGAGTTCGCCGTCGGGGCCGGTGCGGGCGGGGTGCTGGAGGACCAGGACGGCCACGTCGTCGTCGTGGTCGGCCTGGACGCCGGCGGAGCGGACCAGGCGGTCGCAGACGACCTGGGGGGTTCCGGTGGCGCCGGCCAGGGCGCGTTCCAGCGCGGCGATGCCCTCGTCGAGGTCCTCGTCGCGGCGCTCGACCAGGCCGTCGGTGTAGAGGACCGCCGTCGAGCCGGGAGTCAGGGGGACCGAGCCGGAGGCGTGCATCCAGCCGCCGGTGCCCAGGGGCGGGCCGGTGGGTTCGTCCGCGCGGACGACGGTGCCGGTCTCGTCGCGGACCAGGATCGGCAGGTGCCCGGCGGAGGAGTACACCAGCCGGCCCTCGTTGGGGTCGTGGACGGCGTACACGCAGGTGGCGATCTGGTTGGCGTCGATCTCGGCGGCGAGGCCGTCCAGGAGCTGGAGGATCTCGTGGGGCGGGAGGTCCATGCGGGCGTAGGCGCGCACCGCGGTGCGCAGCTGGCCCATGACCGCGGCGGCACGGACCCCGCGGCCCATGACGTCGCCGATGACGAGGGCGGTGCGTCCGCCGCCCAGGGTGATGACGTCGTACCAGTCGCCGCCGACGGCTGCTTCGGTGCCGCCGGGCTGGTAGGTGGCGGCGACGCGCAGGTCGTCGGGTTGTTCGAGCACCTGGGGGAGGAGGGAGCGCTGGAGGGTGACGGCGGTCTCGCGCTGGCGGCGTTCGCTGGCGCGCAGGCGGTCGGCCGCCTCGGCGTGGTCGGTGACGTCGGTGGCGAAGACGAGTACGCCCGCCCTGCCCGGGCCGGTGTCGCGCTCGCCGGGTCCGGGCTCGGCGACCGGGGTGCAGGTGAAGGTGTAGGAGCGGCCGTCGGGTGCTTTGCGGGACTTCAGGGTGCGGGGTCTGCCGCTGCGCAGGACCTGGTCGAGGAGGGGGAGCAGGCCCAGTTCACGCAGTTCGGGCAGGGCGTCGCGGGCGGGTTCGCCGATAGGGCGGGCGCCGAAGGCCGTGGTGTAGGCGTCGTTGAGGTAGGCGAGGCGGTGATCGCCGCCGTGGACGAGGGCGACGAGGGCCGGGACGCGGTCGAGGACCTCACGGGCGGGGAGTTCGTCGACGGCGGGCACGGGCGTGGTCTCGTCGGCCAGTCGTTCGACGCGGGCTGCGGGGACGGAGCCGTCGGTGCGCCGGTCGGGGGCGGTCGCGAGGTCGGTCCGCGCCGCGGCGCGGCGCTGTGTTCCGGGGATCGGGGGGAGCCGGGCGCTCCAGCGCGTGAAGTTCACGAATCCTTGCCTCGTGTCTGTCGGGTCGGGCCGGCTCCGGGCCCGGCCGGGGTGCGGGGCCGCGCGGCGGTGGCCGCACCGTTTCCTCCTGTGCCCGGGGCGCGGCACGGTGTCCGGGCGTCGGCGGCGGCCGGGGCGGGCGGTCGCCCGCCCCGGTCGTGGACCAGTCTGGCAG
>NZ_JBHJUW010000280.1:0-4299 GCF_042268205.1 Streptomyces sp. NPDC056160 | reverse complement strand
GCGACAGGGGCGACTACTGAGAACAGCCCCACCACCGCACCACACGCACCACGCCGCAGGACGGAGAACCCCGGCCCGCCGTAATCGGGCCGGGGCTCCACCACCAGGCGCATGACGAGAAACCCCGGCCCGCCGTAATCGGGCCGGGGTTCTCATCTGGGCGACAACCCGGGAGCACCCCACCGGGACACCCGCACCAGACCGTCACCCCGACAGCCCACGCACCTGTCACGCCATACTAAAGGCCCCCACAGGCCCCGCGCTCCCACGTCGGCGGCCCAGCCCCGGCCCAACCGGCCCGCCCGTCCCACGACTCCCGCCCCGTCACGACCCGTTGACACGACACCCCGGACGACAGCCACCACACGCCATCGGGTGACCAGGACACACCCGAACGGGTGACCACAGCACAAGCCCCCCGGCCCACGCCCCCGCAGCCCCGGCCGCATCCCCGCACCCGGCCCGCCGCTTTCCACGCGCACCGTCAATCACCTCGCCGGTCTGCTCAGGCGCCGTCTGAAGGCGACTCGGCCTCGATGGCGGACCTGCCGCCAGGGAAGATCGCGGTCATACGCCGGGACGGCGGGACGCCGGCGGCAACGCCGGCCTGTGCCATGCACGCCGCGCCTGCCTCTCGCCCCTCCGCGGCCGTACCCCACCGGGCCCCTGACTCGCCGCAACCGGCTCGCCTCCCGGTCCGCTGCCGCCGACCCCGGCGGTGACCGGTCCCCGCGGGGTTCGCCGCCGCCGACCCCGGCGGTGTCCGGTCGCCGCGGCGAACATTCTCGGCCGAAAGCGTCCCCGGGGAGCCTTTCCTGCCGCACGAAGCGGCACCGCATCTCCCGGCGCGCAGCCGTCCCCCTTTCCGACCGGACGCGGCGGCTCTCGCGCGTTCCTCCTGGAAAAGGGGAGCCCTGCGCCTTCCTGCGGCGGAACGATCATCCCCCATTTCCCTGTGCGGCCGACCGGGTCTCCGCCCCCTGCGGCAACGCCCGGATCCGGCCAGTCAGGAGGGGCTCTTGTGGTGCTTGTTCCGGCCGGAATACGATCCCGCTCGTTTCGTTCTCCCCACACCATCTCCACGTTTTCGCCACATTGGTGAGGTGCTCCGTGGAACGGCCAGTGTCAACCGCACGACCGTCCCACCAGCGGGCGGGGTTACGTGACTTCCGGCTCCTGTGGTGGGCGAACGCCGCCGACGGGGTCGGCAGCCAGGCGTCGGGTGCCGTCCTTCCGCTGCTCCTGCTGGGGCTGGGCAACTCGCCCCAGGTCGTCGGCCTGATCGCCGGCGTCTCCACCGCCCTCGGGCTGGTGCTGGGCCCGCTGGTCGCCGTGCCCGTCGACCGGGGCGCCCGCAAGCGCGTGATGCTCGGGTCGGCGGTCGTCGCCGCGCTCGCCATGGGCTGCGTGGCCCTCGCGCTGGCCACCGGCAGGCCGCCGCTGGGGTTGGTCCTCGCCGCCGTGCTCGTCGAGCGGTTCGCGACCGCCTGCTTCGAGGCGGCGGCGCGCGGGACGGTCGCGCTGGTCTGCCCGGGCCCCGAGCAGCCCCGGGCGGTCTCCCGGCTCGCCGCCGCCGACCAAGGCGCGCTGATCACCGGCCCGGCGCTCGGCGGTGTGCTCTACCAGGCCGCCCGCGCCTTCCCGTTCCTCGCCGACGCCCTCTCCTACGTGGTCAGCGCGGTATGTGTGGGCGCCATGCGCACGGACCTCACCGCGACGGCTCCGGCCGAGCGCGGCGAGTCACTGCTGCGGGAGGGCGCGGCCGGGCTGCGCCTGGTGCGTTCCTCCCCGCTGCTGCGCCTGGTCCTGGTGTGGAGCGCCACGGTCAACCTCGTCGTGGTGGCGCTGTACTACCAGGCCGTCTTCACCCTCCAGCGCGGCGGCCACGGCGGGGCCGTGCTCGGCGCGGTGCTCGCCGCCTCGGGGGCCGCGGGCCTCGCGGGGGCGCTGGCCGCGCCGAGGGTGGCCGGGCGGCTCGGCGCCGCACGGGTGGTGACCGGCGTGACCTGGCTGCTCGTCCCGCTCGCCGCCGCCCTGGCCACCGCCACCGGAGCATGGGCGTACGGGCTGCTGTTCAGCCTGGTGTGCCTGCTGATGCCGCTCGCCTCGGTGCTGCTCCAGGCACGTGCCCTGCAGGTCACCGCGCTCGCGTTGCAGGCCCGTACCGGCGCGGTCCTGGCCACCGCGACGACCGGCACCGCGGCCGTGGCGCCGGTGCTGTCCGGTGCCCTCGCCGACCGGGTCTCCACCGCCGCGCCCGCGGTCGCCTGCGGGGTGGCGATGGCCCTGCTGGCGGTCCACACCTCCCGGCGTCCGGTGCGCGACGTCCTGGCTGCGAGGGCGACCGCGTGAACGGCGGCTACCAGGTCTACCGGGCCGCCCTGCCGGAGGTGTGCGCCGGCGATCCGGCGAAGATGGTGTTCACCGCGGACGCCGAGGGCCGGTGCGAGGTGTTCGCCTGGGACGCCGTCGCCCGCCGCGCACGGCAGGTCACCCGGCGCCCCCGGGGCACCTTGCACGGTGCGATCGACCGGGACGCGCACGTGTGGTGGTTCGACGAGGACGCCCGCGGGTCAGGACGGTGGCGGTTCCAGCCGTTCGCCGGCGGACCCGACCGGCCGGGACTGACGGACGTGCCGACGGGACCGGCCAGGGGCCTGGCGGTGAGCGACCGGGGCACCGTCGCCGTCGCGCTCGGGGACGGCCGGGCCACCACCGTCCACACCGGCCCGCGCGGTGGCACGGCCCGCACGGTCGCCCGGATCGACGGCCACGCCACGCTCACCGGCATCACCCCCACGGGCGGGCTGCTCGCCCTGGCCGGACCGGACGCCGTCACCGTCCTCACCGGCGAGGGCACCGTGGCGGCGGTGCTGCCCGGCGGCGGCGCGGGCCGGCTGTGGTCGCTGGGCTTCGCGCCCGGCGGGGACGGCGACGAACTGCTCCTCGTCCGCGAGTGCGAGGACGGGTACATCCTGGTGACCTGGCGGCCGGCGACCGGTCCCGCCGTGCACGACTGGTGCTCCTTCGACACCGAGATCACCGCCGGATGGGAGCCGGACGGCCGGTCCGTGCTGGTACGCCAGGACCGCCACGGCCGCTCCGCCCTGCACCGCGCCGACCTCACCGCGCGCACCCTCACCCCGGTCCCCACCCCGCCGGGCACCCTGCTGGACGCGGCCACCCGGCCCGGCGGCGACCTCCACTACCTCTGGACGTCCACCGGCCGGCCGCCCCGGCTGTGTTCCACCCGGAACACCCCGCTGCCCGTGCTGCCCACGGCCGCCGACCGGGTGCCCGGCACCCACCGGGACGTGTGGACGCCCGGACCCGACGGGCCCGTGCACACCCTGCTCAGCCTGCCCGACGACGCGCGCGGCCCGGTCCCGGCGGTGTTCCTGGTGCACGGTGGCCCCGCCGACCACGACCGGGACGCCTACGACGGCGTCGTGCACTCCCTGGTCGCCTCCGGTTTCGCCGTGGCCCGCGTCAACTACCGCGGCTCCACCGGGTACGGTCCGCGCTGGCGGCGTGCCTTCGGCGCGGGAGTCGGCCTCACCCAGGTCGAGGACCTGGCGTCCGTGCGCGCCGACCTCGTGGCACGGCGGCTCGTCCGCGCGGACGCCGTGGGGTTGTGGGGCACCTCCTGGGGCGGCTACCTCGTCCTGCTGGCCCTCGGCACCCGCCCCGGTCTGTGGCAGGCGGGCGTCGCGGTCAAACCGGTCGCCGACTGCGCGGCCGCCCACCGCACCACCACGCCCGCGCTGCGCGCCCTGGACGAACGGCTCTTCGGCGGCACCCCCGCGGAGGTCCCCGAGCGCTACGCGCGCAGCTCCCCCATCCACTATGCCGACCGGGTCCGCGCCCCTCTGCTGGTGGCCGCCGCCACCCATGACGCCAAATGCCCGCCCGGCCAGGTCCGCGGCTACCTCGCCGCGCTCGACGCCGCCTCGGTCCGGCACGAGGCGCTGTGGCTGGACTCCGGCCACGACGGCTACGACGGCGGCGACCACGTCACCGTACTGCGCCGGGCCGTGCTCTTCCTCGACCGGGAACTGCGCGGCCCGCGCCGCCCCCAGACGCCCCGCTCCGCCCGGAGCGGGGAGCACCGCACCGCCGAACACCTCACGGAGAGGAGAAGCTCCCATGCAGAAGGACATCATCCACAACGACCCGCTCGCGGGTGACGAGGAGAACCGCAAGCCGAGCGTCGGCATCACCGTCACCGTCCCGTTCCGCAACGCCGAGGACGCGGACGAGGACTGACCCCCGCCGGCCGGCCCCGGGGGGGACCGCCCG
>NZ_JBHJUW010000279.1:0-4347 GCF_042268205.1 Streptomyces sp. NPDC056160 | reverse complement strand
GAGTCCTTTCACCTCCGCTCGATCACACGGCGCCTCGTGGCGCACCCCCTCGTAGCGTGGAGTCCGTGATTGCAGGGGAAGTTGGGGTTCATGGGGTCCAAGCAACGGACGTACACGCCTGAGTTTCGAGAGGGTGCTGTACGCATTGTGATCGAGACGGGCAGGCCGATCCCGGAGGTCGCCGAGGAGCTCGGCCCCGGTCTCCTATCTCTGACCCACGGTGCAAGGTAGAGCCACGTCCGCTACTGGTTCCGGCGACGTGCGGCGGGGTCGTGCTCCGCAAGGGGTGTGACCGAGATACGCGCCAAAGGGGCAATGAGATGATCTTGAAGCCGTGAGAGGTCCGGGTCATCCGCGTCGGCGGGCGGCGGGGTCACGTTCGGCGACGTGCCGGGCTACCGAGTCGACGCCGGGCCGTGCGTACCGCTCCAGGGAGCGGACGGAGGCGTGACGGGAGCGGGCCAGCAGTATCGGGGTGGAGGTGCCGTCCTCGGCGTCGTGTGTCAACGCACTGTGCCTGAGCCGGTGGAGGGTCCAGCCGTCCAGGCCCTCGATGTCCTCGGGTGAGGCGAGCGGGTTGGCCAGCAGGCGGGTGTTCTCCTCGAAGATCTCCTCCGCCCGGCGGTAGGAGAGCCGGGCCCGGCCCGTCTCCGGGCACACGTCCAGCGTCGGCGTTCCGTCCGGGGCCCTGCGGTCGGTGAGGAACAGCGGGCCGCGGGTGCGCCGGGCGATCAGGCGGGGCAGCAGCTGGGCAGTGCCCGACTGCCAGTGAATCCACTCCGTCGCCCCGCCCTTGGCGGTGATCCTGCCGCGCTTGTCCTGCGGGTACAGGTCTTCCACGTTCAGGCACAGCACCTCATCGGCCCGCGCGGCGGACTCGTAGAGCATCTTCCACTGTGTCTTCTCCCGCAGCCCGACGTCCAGGCGCCACAGCGCGGCGATCTGGTTCTGTGCCAGGGCCTTGGTGCGGTCCGGCGGCGCCGGCCGCCGCTCGATGCCGATCGTCGGATCGCCGTCGATCCAGCCCTGGCGCTGCCACCAGCCGATCGCCTTGCGCGCGATGGACAGTTCGCGGTTGACCGTGTCGGCGTCCATCTCGTCCGCCCGCGTCGCCGCCAGCTCGGCCAGCGCCTCCGGGAGCGCCGGGTCGTCGATCGCGGCGACGGGGAAGACGGGCGGTTTCGCGCCTCGGCGGGCGGGTCCGGTCGGCGGCGGTTCGCCGGCGAGCATCCATCCCCACGTCGTGAGGGAGATCCGGTAGATCCGCGCGGAGGACTTCGCGATGCCCGCGCCGGTGAGGTACCGCTCGACCGCCGCGGTGTACGACGCCGGCGGGGTGGACAGAGGCACGACCCGAGCGCGCGGCAACCGAAGTGCGCCCCCGCTCCCGAGTTCGGTCACCGGTTCGATCGTCACGCCTTCCCGCCCTTCCGGTACTGCCGCAGTAAATGCGTACACCTCGCCCCGGCGGCCGGATTGGTCCGCCGCAGGTCGCGGTGATCACGGTAGGGGCTCTGCCGCAGTAAATCCGGTATTTACTGCGGCATACCCCCTGCCGTTCGACAGGGGGTATGCCTGTCCCCGGCGGGTCCGTGGTTGACGTCCGGTTCGGGAAGAATCTGATCACGGCCTTTCTGAACCTGGGGCAGGGCCTCAACTACCCGTGCGCTCGCTAGGGGTCGTCAGCCATTCACTTGCACACAGCGGAAAGCTTCGTGCGGAGATAAAAGGAGTACGCCCGGGTCTTCTCCTCGGCGAAGGCCCCGCTCCCGATGGCTGGACTGGAGCTGACTTCCAGCAGATACCACTGCCGCGTCTGCCGGTCCTGCACCACATTGACGCCCGCGATCTCGCAGCCCATGAGCTCAGCTGTCCGGACGGCCATCCCCAGTGGCTCTGCATCGAAGGTCTCCACCTCGAACAACGTGGCGTGTCCGCCCTGCTCGGTGTTCGTGAGATGAGAGCCGTCGGTGTTGCAGCGGTGCATGACGACCGGCACGTCCCGTCCGAACACCAAAATCCGGAAGGTGCCGTTGTTGGGGATGAACTGCTGAGCGAGGAAGCCTGCCTTCACGTGGGCGGGGTCCTCGATGTACCGCAGGAAGTCGGTCTCGGTCTTGACCAAAAAGTTCAGCCGCCCGCCCCCGGCGTTCATCGCCTTCAGTATGAATGGCAGGCCCAGCCGGTCGGCGAGGTCCGCGAAGGAGCCGCTCAGCAGCCGCCTTGGCAGATAGAACGTGGCGGGCACCGGCAGCTCGTCCTGCGCAAGGACCATCAACTGGTAGAGCTTGGTCGGTGCGCTGATGCCGGCCGCGCTGATCGGCGGCCGCTGTCGGTGCTCCAAGTATGCGGAGACGGAACTCAGCAGCGTGGCCGTCGGGCGCGGATAGGAGGCGATCTGGATCAGCCCGAACTCCGCCAGGTCCCGGCCCCCGATCGTCTCGTACACGCGGGTCCTGCCAGTCTCGATCGAGAAAGCGATGTCCTCGATCCCGCAGAAGAAGGTCTTGAACTCGTCTCCGAGCTCCAGACCGGCCGACACGGCGTACTCGGGCTGGAATACCTCACCGTTGACGACCAGCAGATCCCCGCTCGATTCCACCGGCCCGCTCGTTGCGATGTCCCTGCGCAGCGAGCGACGCAACCAGTCAATGACTCGGCGGGCGATCCCGGTCAATATCGACAATTCCGACGTGGGGTGCAGTCCTTGCGACGCAGTTCCTTCCCTGCGCACTTCCGGGACGGGCACGCCTACTGGCCGCCCTTCTGCACGAAACCACGGACGAACTCCTGGGCGTTGACCTCCTCATCGAGGCCGTCCCTCTTGAGGAGGTCGTCAATCTCGTCGAGCAGATCATCGGCATCCGATGAGATCTTCGAATCGCGCGCCGCGGGCTGGTCCCCCACCTCATCCGGCACGTCCTCGCGGGAGTCCTCCTGACGGCGGTGCTCTTCCCTACGCTGCACGACTCAGCTCCCTCCCCCGCGCGGAGTGAAAACCCCACTCGACGCGGAACCCGTTCCCTTATGAGCACTGTTCACTACCGTTGACTACAACGGACGGCAGGTCCGCTCGGGTTCACATGAAGCGCAAGCTCGAACCGGCCGTGCCGTGCGCGGGCTCACCGTCCTCGCTCGAACCAGTGCGTGTATCAGCACGCTGCGACCACTCGGTCAGCGAGCCGGGGCCTGACCGCCCGGTCACCGCAAAGGGGCGTCCGAAGCCACAGAAGGTGGCCTCGGACGCCCCCTCCGACTGCAGCGACCAAGGTCAGCCGACAGATGCGGCGATCGTTCCGGCGGAACGCGGCCGCGGCACTCCGACCGGCAGCCCCAGGTCGAGCCGCTTGTCCATGTCCAGGCGGAAGGTGCCGTACGGGTTGACGTTGGACCAGAACAGCGCGGTCAGGCCGCGCCGGTCCTCGTCGGTGAGCTTCTTCGCCCACTTCGGATCGGCCAGGACCTGCTGGAGCAACAGTGTGTTGACGTGTACGAGGCTGGACTGGAGCAGATGCAACGCGAGCATCGACGTCTCGGCGTGTTCCTTGTCCGGGCCGGTCAGGGCGCCGTCCTTGCCGTAGTGCAGCACGGTGTTCGCGCTGTTCCAGTTCTCCACGACCTGGAGGCCGCCGTGGATCTCCCGGCGCAGATCGGGGCTGGCGAGATAGTCACAAGCGAAGACCGTGCGCACGGCGCGGCCGAGTTCTTCGAGGGCCTGGTAGGTGGGGTGCTTGGGGCCGCCGCGGGTGAAGCGCCGCAACACCTGCTCGGCCTCCGCCGTCCCCAGGCGGAGCGCGGTGGCGTACTTGACCATCTGGTCGTACTGCTGCTCGATCAGGTCCCAGCGGATCGGCCGGGTCAGCGAGCTGCCGAGCGCCGGCCAGCCGGGCGGCGAGTCGTCGGGGCGGTACAGGCGGATGCTGCCGATGTTCTTCAGCCGGGGCAGCAGGCGGAAGCTGAGCAGCTCGGTGAAGGCGAACCCGACCACTGAGGCGCCGTGGGTGTCGACTAGTTGGCCTCGATCTCGGCGTCCGTGCAGTGCCGTAGCAGGCCCTCGATCATCGCCGCGACCTCGGACGACGAACAGCTCTTGAGCTGGGAGTAGATGCAGACGTTCTTCTTCTCGACGTGCCAGTAGATCATCACGCCGTTGCCGGAAGCGCGCGGGTTCGTGGATTCCTGGATGAGCCTGGCCGGTAACCCACGGGGGATGCGGTGGCTGAGCGGGAAGTCCCGCGCGTGTTCGCGCTTTGGCGGGTCTTCAAAGTTGAGCGGTGCGGAGGTGTCCGCGGGCTCGGCGGGTGGTGACGCAGCGTGTGCGTAGGCGCTGGTTCGTAGCGTTGCGGA
>NZ_JBHJUW010000278.1:0-4385 GCF_042268205.1 Streptomyces sp. NPDC056160 | reverse complement strand
CCGGATCCAAAGCCCAACTCCTGTGGCAGGTACTCCCACTGGATCCCGGTGTGCAGCACGAACAGGATCCCGCACAACGCCTGCCGGTCCGGCACCCGCGGCCGGCCCGCCACCAGCTTCGGGCCCGGCTTTGGCAGCAACGGCTCGACGAGCGACCACAGGTCGTCCGACACGATCCACGGCCGCGACTCACGCTTACCCACGTCCCGACCAACGAGCGGACAAGCCGACGGTCACTTGATCAACAACTTCTGTTAGGACCTCTAAGGGGAGCGGTCACATCATGTCCTTGGCAGGTTGTGCCCTGTCGCCGGGAGCCCGGGGCAGGACTCCCGGCGACAGAGCGGGGACCGCGCGCGGCGGAGCACAGGGGGAGGACTCGCACCGCGCGCGGGGATCAGGAGATGTCGCTCAGCACTGCTCCGAGGAGTGTCTCGTGCGGCGTGGGGCCGGGCTGGAACCGGTCGAGCAGGTCCCGCAGGGCGGCCGGGGGAACGAGTCGGTCGTTGCGGCATGGCCGAAGCCAGTAGGGGCCGGGCGGCTTCGCCTGCGTCATCGGAGGCAGCGCAACCTTGTAGGGACGGCCCAAGCACGTCGCATACCGGTGCGGGGCCCACCTCTCGCTCGTGCCCGGCGGGACGAGCCAGATCAGCCACGACCGCAGAGGATCCTCGATCACCGGGCCGCACGCATCCAGCCGCTCAACACCGGAGTGCTGGAGCCCGTCCAGAAGCCTCACGACGGCGTAGGCCTGCGGGCCGCTCGCTGTGACGACGATGTCGAAGAACTGCCCGCCGAGCGGGAGCTGCAGCACCTCCCCGCGTTGCAGGGACAGGAACGTGCGGACCCGGCTGGCCAGGTCCGCCATGTCGGGGGCGACGGATTCCGGGGCAACGGCGAAGTTCTGCGGGGTGAAGGAGACTGGAGGCCCCGGCGGCCGGATGCGGCCCTCGGCACGCTGCCGGCGGGGCATCTGCTGGGTGACACTCATGCTGCGCCTCCCGTCAGTTCCGCCGAGATGCGCGCGAAAGCGGTCCTGCCGACGACAGCGCCGTCCTCCTTCTTGAGGCACCACGAAATTCGGATGCCCGTGCCTACGTCGACGTTCTCGACGTAGGGCACGTCGGGGCCGGCGTCTTCCACCTCGATAAGGAGTGCGCCTGTGGTGTCCACGGTGAGGCGCAGGACGACACAGCCGTCGTCGAAGGGCTGGCCCGTCCTGACGGCATAGTTCATCAGGGCGTCAGTGATTCTGGCCGCCGCCTCGATGTCACCGCACCAGCGTGCCACCGTGAGTCGGGGGCGTACCTGTAACCGGGCGTTGGCACCGGCGCCGCTGGTGGCCGTGAACCTCCTGCTCCAGGTGAACGGGGGTGCCGACCTAACCTCGTCGTCTTCCAGCGCAGGGAGGAGAACCAGAGCCCTCACCGGATGCTGAGGCCCGGTCACACGATCGGTGTCAGTTGCGTGCCCGACCGCGTCGGCGGCAGGAGGAGCGGGGCGCTGCGGTGGCGGGTTCACGGGAACACTCCCAGGTTCGTATCGTGCTCGGTCATGCACTGGCTGTGAGGCAGGTGATCAGCATTCATCCGTCGCCCCGCCTCCGCCATGGCCTGCACCGTGGCTTCTATGCGCCTTGTGAGCGGCAGATGTGGCCCCGAGGTGGCTTTGAAGTGGCTTTTGGTCAGGGCGGGTTGCCTCGGGAGATCCTGGTGGTATCCCTCCTAGGGAAGGGATCGACCCAGACGGTGCGCCACAGAGTGGGGGCTGCATGAGGACCGAACCGCGGACGCTGCTCGCGTGGCTGTGCAACCGGGACAATCTGTCCTACAGCCAGTTCGAACAGAGGTTCCGCAAGGCCGGCACACGCCTCTTCGGCTCCAGCTGCCCGACATGTGGCGAGACCCAGTTCCGTCGATGGACGGGCGGGAAAGTCCACCTGCCAAATGCCGAAGCCCGGCAGGTACTGGAAGCGATGTGGCCCGGCTACACCGCCGCTCAGTTATTCGGGCCTCCTCCCGAGCCCGATCCCCAGGCACCCGCGTTTGACCTGGAAGAGCGTGTTCGAATGACCGCAGAAGAATCCCTGGAAGGCGTCGGCACTACAGCGTCAGCGTCCATCTCCGACAACACCATCGACGAACTACGCGACCAGGTAGTGACAGCGGCACAGCGATACCACCTGCTGCCGCCCACCCAGGCCTACGAGGGCATCGACAGGCTGCGCCTCTCGATCGAGCGTCAGCGCGACCGCACTCAGGTACCCGTTCAGCAGCAGGAGCTGATGATCCTGAACGGACAGGTCGCTGCTCTGCTGTCCGTCGCTGCCTTCGATATGGGGTACTTCCCCAGCGCCCGCAGCCTGGCGCGTGCCGCCGGCGTGTTCAGCGAAACCACCCGGTGCACGCCGCTGCAGGCCTACGCCGACGGCACCCTGGCCTACATCGCGTACCACACCGGCAACGCGAGCGAAGCGGTAGCCAAGGCCACCCGGGCCTTGTCTTACGGCGGTCTCGGCGACGTCGCCCACGCGCGCCTGCAAGCGATCAAAGCGCGCGCCCACGCACACGTCGGCGACGTCGTCGCCGCACGCCGGGCCATCCAGCGATCCACGGACGGGGCGCAGGACCGCTACGACGACCTGCACGACGGCGTCGGCGGCGAGTTCGCCTTCACCGCCGAGCGGCTGGCTATGTCCACCAGCACGACCGCCCTCCTCATCGGAGATGCCGTGCAGGCCGAAGCGGACGCTCGCCGGGCCTTGGAACTTCTCGACGCCAGGCCCAGCGAAGCACAGTCCGCGCACGTGCGTGCGAGCGCCAGCGCGGACCTCGCGCTCGCACGCCTCCTGTCCGACGACGTCGACGGCGCGGCCGCCGCTCTCGCGCCGGTCTGGACGGTGCCGGCCGAGCACCGGCAAACGGGCATAGTCGTACGGACAGCACGCATCGGCCGCTACCTGACCAGGCCCGAATACCACGGAGCACAGCTCCCGGCGACGCTGCGGGAACAGATCGAGGACTTCAACCGCGTCTCCCCGCCGCATCGCATCGGCCCGCACGTCAGCCTCGCTATCGAGGCCTGATCACAGGGAGGCGAGAATCCGCGCCTCCTTCTCCGGGGCGATCCCGTGCTCCGCCCACCGCGGGTGGTCCACGGGGCGCCCGTCCTTCGACCACCACTCCCATGTATCCCGCACTGTGTCAGCGATCGGCCGGCAACGAAGCCCGTCCGCGACCGCAAGCTGGGCGCTGACCTCCCACACGCCCGCGTGGGTACGCCACAACGGCAGCTCCGTCCACTGCTTCACGCCGTGCTCCGTGAGCACGGCCGGGTCCACCCAGACCGGTGTTCCGCTGCTGCCGGTCACCCGCAGGCACTCGGCGAGGAAACTGCTGGAGGAGACACCGTCGGGGTGGGTCACGTTGTAGCCCCCGCTGCCTGTACCGGCGGCCTGGTGCAGCGCGAAGGCGGCGACGTCCCGCACGTCGACGGGTTGAATCCGCTGCTCGGCCGGCGCAGGCGCGAGGATGCGACCGCCGCGCTTCGCCCGCTCCAGCCACCAAGGCAACCGCCCCACGTACTCGCCGGGGCCGAGGATGACGCCCGGCCGGAGAAAGACCGCCGCGTCACCGAAGGCCTCAGCCACAGCGCGCTCTCCGCCAGCCTTCTGGAAGCCGTACTTCGTGGGGCTGCCGTCCTGACCCGTGTACCCGAACGTCGCGTCGGTGTCAGCCGGGCATCGCAGAAGCGGAGAGTCGTCCGTCAAGGGCTCGTGCGGCCAACCCTCGTACACGGAGACCGTGGAGATGTGCACCCAGCGCCGTGCTCGGCTGGCCAATGTGGTGCTGGCCAACAGGACATCACGAGGCGCAAGTTCAGAGCTGGACGTGTCGATGACGGCGTCCCACGGGCCGCTCTGCGCCAGCTTCTGCAAGTCCTCTCGGACAGTGCGGTCACCGTGCACTGGCTCCACGCCGGGGACATCCGGGCCGGACCGACCACGGTTGAAGGTGGTGACGTCCCACCCTCTCGACAGTGCGCTCTCCGCAATAGCCTTGCCCAGGAACCACGTTCCGCCAATGACGAGAATCCTCATGCCCTGATCCTGCCCTGTCCGGGGGCACCGGCGACAGGGCAGGGCAGGGCAGGTCAGAGCGTCGGCAGCCGGAGCGAGCACAGCCGCTCGGCGATGGTGAACGAGTCGATCCGCAGAGCCCGGATGACGGCGATCAGTTCGCGCCAGGCCTCGAACTTCGTGTTCACAAGCTCCCCGTGCATCCCGAGGTACGGTAGTTGTCAAGTCAAATGAGACGTTCGCGGTGCTATGAACCTTGTGGTTCGGGTTGGCTTCGTTTCGCCGGGTCGTTGATCCAGACCTGGCC
>NZ_JBHJUW010000277.1:0-4491 GCF_042268205.1 Streptomyces sp. NPDC056160 | reverse complement strand
GGCCCCCCGGGGGGGGGCCCCCCCCCCCGGCGGGGCCCCCCCCCCCCGGCCCGTCGTCGCCCCTGCGTGCCGGCCGCGGAACGGCTCAGAGCCGTTCGGGCGTCCGGATGCCCAGCAGGGCCATGCCCTGGTGCAGCGTGCGGGCCGTGACGTCGCTCAGGAACAGGCGGTTCTCCACCTGCTCGGGCGTCTCGGCCTTCAGCACCGGGCACTTGTCGTAGAACGTCGTGAACAGGGACGCCAGCTGGTAGAGGTACGCCGTCAGCTTGTGCGGGGCGTACTCGGCGGCGGCCTCCGCGACCGTCTCCGCGAACCGGTCCGCGTGCAGCCCGAGAGCCCGCTCGGCCTGCGACAGCTCCAGCTCGGGGTGCGCGGCCGGCGCGGCCCCGCCCGCCTTGCGCAGGATCGACTGGATACGGGCGTACGCGTACTGGAGGTAGACGGACGTGTCGCCGTTGAGCGAGACCATCTGGTCCAGGTCGAACTTGTAGTCCCGGCTCGCCGACGTCGACAGGTCCGCGTACTTCACCGCGCCGATGCCCACCTGGGCGCCGCGCTCGGCGATCTCCTCCTCGGACAGGTCCAGCGCCTTCTCGCGCACCACCGCCGAGGCGCGGTCGATCGCCTCGTCGAGCAGGTCGACCAGGCGGACCGTCTCGCCCTCACGCGTCTTGAACGGCTTGCCGTCCTTGCCGAGGACCGTGCCGAAGGCGAGCTGCTGCGCCTTCACGCCCTCGTTCAGCCAGCCCGCCCTGCGCGCGGTCTCGAAGACCATCTTGAAGTGCAGGGACTGACGGGCGTCCACGACGTAGAGCAGGGTGTCCGCCTTCTGGTTGAAGACGCGGTCGCGGATGGCCGAGAGGTCGGTGGCCGCGTAGCCGTAGCCGCCGTCGGACTTCTGGACGATCAGCGGGACCGGGTTGCCGTCCGGGCCCAGGACGTCGTCGAAGAAGACGCACAGGGCGCCCTCCGAGCGGACGGCGACGCCGGACTCCTCCAGGAGGCGGCAGGTCTCCGCCAGCATGTCGTTGTAGCCCGACTCGCCGACGATGTCCGCGTCCCGGATCTCCATGTCCAGCTTCTCGAAGACGGAGAAGAAGTAGATCTTCGACTCGTCGACGAACTTCTGCCACATCTGAAGCGTGCGCGGGTCGCCCGCCTGGAGGTCGACCACCCGGCGCCGGGCCCGCGTCTTGAACTCCTCGTCGGAGTCGAACTTCCTGCGCGCGGCCTTGTAGAGGCGGTCCAGGTTGGACATCGCCTCCTCGCCGCTGACCTCGCCGGCCTTGTGGTCCAGCTCGTGCGGGTGCTCGTCCAGGTACTGGATGAGCATGCCGAACTGGGTGCCCCAGTCGCCGATGTGGTGGCGGCGCACCACGTTCTCCCCGGTGAACTCCAGGAGCTGCACCACCGAGTCGCCGATCACCGCCGAGCGCAGGTGGCCGACGTGCATCTCCTTCGCCACGTTCGGCTGGGCGTAGTCGATCACCGTGGTGCCCGGGTGGTCGGCGTGCGGCACGCCGAGCCGGCCGGCCGGGTCGGTGGCGCGCGCGGCCAGGTTCTCGGTGATCGCGCGGTCGGTGACCGTGATGTTGAGGAAGCCGGGGCCGGAGACCTCGATGTCGCGGATCAGGTCACCGGTGACCACCCGCTCGACGACCTGCGCCGCCAGCTCGCGCGGGTTCGCCTTCGCCTTCTTCGCCAGCGCCAGGATCCCGTTGGCCTGGAAGTCCGCTCGGTCGCTCCGTCGCAGCAGCGGGTCCGCGGCGGCGGCCTCCGGCAGGGCGGCCGAGAGGGCGTTCGCGAGACGCTGGTGGACGGAGGCGGTGAGGGACGTGACCGAGGCCATAGGAATGGGTGCCGTTCTCCTCGTGGGGATGGATAGTCACGGCCAGTATCCCATGGGGGGCAAAGCGAATTTTCCTCCCGCCCGGCCAACCCCGGCGCCCGCGGAGCCGTCCAATGCCTTGACAACGCGTTTTCGTGGATGCCGACCTGCCTGGGACAATGGAGCGGTCAGCCGTGCGACCGCATTGGCAGCTCACGGAGAACTTCAGGAAAGAGGACGTGCCGATCGTGGCTCAGAGCACCGAGACCACCGACTGGGTCTCCCGTTTCGCGGATGAGGTCATCGAGGAGTCGGAGCGTCGGGCCCCCGGCAAACCCGTCGTCGTCGCGTCCGGACTCTCCCCCTCCGGCCCCATCCACCTGGGCAACCTGCGTGAGGTCATGACCCCGCACCTCGTCGCCGACGAGGTGCGCCGCCGCGGCCACCAGGTGCGGCACCTGATCTCGTGGGACGACTACGACCGGTACCGCAAGGTCCCGGCGGGCGTCCCCGGCGTCGACGAGTCGTGGGCCGAGCACATCGGCAAGCCGCTGACCTCGGTCCCCGCCCCGGCCGGTTCGGAGCACCCGAACTGGGCGGAGCACTTCAAGGCCGCCATGGTCGCCTCGCTGGCCGAACTGGGCGTGGAGTTCGACGGCATCAGCCAGACCCGGCAGTACACCTCCGGCGTCTACCGCGAGCAGATCCTGCACGCGATGCGGCACCGCGGCGACATCGACGCGATCCTCGCCCAGTACCGCACCAAGCCCAAGGCGGGCGCCAAGAAGCAGCAGAAGCCGGCCGACGAGGCCGAGCTGGAGGCCGCCGAGGGCTCGGGCGCCGCCGGCGAGGACGACGGCAGCTCCGGCTCCGCCGGGTACTTCCCGTACAAGCCCTACTGCGGCAACTGCGAGAAGGACCTCACCACCGTCACCTCCTACGACGACGACTCCACCGAGCTGACCTACACCTGCACGGCCTGCGCCTTCTCGGAGACCGTCCGGCTCAGCGAGTTCAACCGCGGCAAGCTGGTCTGGAAGGTCGACTGGCCGATGCGCTGGGCGTACGAGGGCGTGATCTTCGAGCCGTCCGGCGTCGACCACTCCTCGCCCGGCTCGTCCTTCCAGGTCGGCGGGCAGATCGTCGGCATCTTCGACGGCAAGCAACCCATCGGCCCGATGTACGCCTTCGTCGGCATCTCCGGCATGGCGAAGATGTCCTCGTCCAAGGGCGGCGTGCCCACGCCCGGCGACGCGCTCCAGATCATGGAGCCGCAGCTCCTGCGCTGGCTGTACGCCCGCCGCCGCCCCAACCAGTCCTTCAAGATCGCCTTCGACCAGGAGATCCAGCGGCTGTACGACGAGTGGGACAAGCTGGCGGGCAAGGTCGCCGACGGCAGCGCGCTGCCCGGCGACGTCGCCGCCTACACGCGCGCCGTGGGCACCGCCGCCGGGGAACTGCCGAAGACCTCCCGCCCGCTGCCGTACCGCACGCTCGCCTCCGTCGCCGACATCACCGCCGGCCACCAGGACCAGGCGCTGCGCATCCTCAGCGAGCTGGACCCGGCCGACCCGCTCGGCTCCCTGGACGAGGCCCGCCCCCGGTACGACAAGGCCGAGGCGTGGATCAACACCCACGTCCCCGCCGACCAGCGCACCATCGTGCGCGCCGAGCCGGACACCGACCTGCTCAAGTCGCTCGACGAGGCCTCCCTGCGGTCGCTGCGGCTGCTGCTCGACGGCCTGGCCGAGCACTGGTCGCTCGACGGGCTCACCCACCTCGTCTACGGCGTGCCCAAGGTCCAGGCCGGCTTCTCCGCCGACGCCACGCCCAAGGAACTGCCCCCGGAGATCAAGACCGCCCAGCGGACGTTCTTCGCGCTCCTCTACCACCTGCTCGTCGGCCGCGACACCGGCCCGCGCCTGCCCACGCTGCTGCTCGCGGTGGGCCAGGAGCGGGTGCGGACGCTGCTCGGGGCGTAGCCACGCGGGACGCGCCGCACGCGAAGGGGGCCCTCCGCCCGGAGGGCCCCCTTCGCGTTGCCGTGCGCCTATGCGATGTGCTCTTCCATCAGCTCGTCGTTGAGACGGGCCGTGAACCGGTCCATGTACTGACCCAGTTCGCGGGAGCGCAGGCGCAGCCCGTACGCCGCCTCGACGTTCGCGGCGAAGGTGCCGGGCGTCGGCATGCCCTCGCCCTCTATCGAGTACCGGAACACCTGGTACAGGCCCTCCTCGTCCGGGGACTGCGGAGCAGTGCCGCCGCCCTCGCCCAGCTCACGGGTGCGGTTGGGGCCCGCGGGGACGGGGAAGGCGCCCGTGTCCTCGGCGGACGGCTGCGACGCGGGGTGCCCGGGGGGCTCCGGGTGTTCCTGCTCCCGATGGTCCTGCTCCCGGTGTTCCTGCTCCGGGTGCGCGGGGCGGGGCGGGGGCCCGGACCGCTCGGGCTGCTCCGGCTGCTGCTCCTCGTACCACTCCTCGTACGGCGGCTCGGGACCGTAGGACGGCTCCGGTTCGTACGTAGGGTCGTAGCCACCGTGGTAGTCGACCTGCTTCGGCGCCTGGAACCACGGGCTCTGCTCGGGGTCGGGCACGTACGCCTGCTGGTCCGGCTCCGGGCCGCGCTCGGCCGGCAGCGCACGCGGCTGCCCGCCGGCCGGCACC
>NZ_JBHJUW010000276.1:0-4516 GCF_042268205.1 Streptomyces sp. NPDC056160 | reverse complement strand
GACGACCGCCGCCTCCACGGCCTCGTACTCGGTGATGGTCTCGCTCATCAGGCGTCTCCTTGATCATCGGATCCGCCGTCTATTGGACACTCCCCGGCGCCTGACCGCCGTCGACGCGGGCGACGCCGCGGCCCCCGCCCTCGCCCGGGTCCGGGGCCGGATCGCCGTCCTCACCAACACCACGTTCGCGAGTGAACCCGCCGATCGCGCAGGCCGCGGCGGCGGGCGCCAAGGCAGTGCTCCTGGTCGACTCCTCGGACATCGCCTGGACCCGCTGGCGGCCGGACGGCGACCGCTGGGCCGCGCCCACCATCCGTATCGACGCCTCCGCCGGAGCCCGGCTGCTGGGGCTCATCCACCGGCACACCGAACGCATGACCTTCCACGGCACCGCCCGCAGCCCCTACCTCTACGACGTGATGCAGGTCAGCAAGCAGAGCATCCCGCGCCACACCGTCTCCGACCGCACCAGCGCCGCCGTGCGCACGACGTACGCGGACACCGGCGGCCCCGGCTGGATCTCCGAACAGCGCTTCGCCCGGCGCCCGTAACAGCGGACGTCCTGGAACCAGTACAACCGCTACGTGCCCACCGGTTTCACCCGCACCGAGTACGTCAGCGCCGATGACACCGTCTGGCAGCACCTGGTGCACCACACCACGGCCTTCGACCCGGACCAGGCGCTGGCCGTGGGCCTGCGGGACGATCCGCGCACCTACCGGGCGGGTACCCGCAGCACGGCGACCTGGCACGGTGCCGTGGTCCGCCCGTCGATCCCCGCCGGCACCACGACGCCGACGGTACGGTCGGGCGACGTACTGCACCTGTGGATACCGGAGTTCACGGACTCCCAGCCCGGTCACTGGTCGCGCCTGGTGGAGGGCGGCGGAGACATTGGCCTCTCCGGCACCTCCGCGACCACGGGGACCCACCGCACCCCTGGCACCAGCATGGCATCAGCGGGTGACACGAGCACGGCGGTGCTGTACCGCAACGGGAAGAAGTACGCGGACCTGGGCGCCTGGGTCGACGCCGAAGTCCCCGCGGACAAGGCCGACTACCGCCTGGACATGACCACCTCCCGCACCTCCTCCACCTGGCGCTACGCCACCGCCACCAGCACCTCCTGGTCGTTCCGCTCGCAGCACACCGAGCAGACCGCGGCGCTGCCCCTGCTGCAACTCGACTACGACATACCGGTCGACGCGCGGAACACGGTCAGGACCGCGGGGCCGTACGACGTCGGCGTCACCGTCCGCGCCCAGGACGGCGCACCCGTCCCGCGCGGCGTCATCGTCCGGGTCGAGACCTCCGACGACGACGGACACACCTGGCGCACGGCCCGCCCGGGCCACCGCACCGGCAACACCTTCCGGGCACACCGTCGCCCGCGCCGGCGGCCACGGCACCGCCTACGTGACCCTCCGCGTCACGGCCGAGGACGCCGCGGGCAACCGCGTCCAGCAGACCGTCCAACGCGCCTCGGCCCAGCGCCGGTAGGGCATTCAGGCACTGTCACAGGAACGGAAGGGCGAGCGGTCAGCCGACCACTCGCCCTTCCGTCACCCTTCACACCTCTTTGTGACGATCATCCCCATCCCCCTTGCCATACAGTCTTCAACCAGCACCGACGGCAAGTGGGGAGGACGTGCGGGATGCTGGAAGCCGCTGGAGTCTCACAAGTGCAGGAATCCGTCTACCGCGTGCTCGTGATGTCCGACCGGGCCACGGTCGACGACATCGCCCGGCGCACCGCACTGACCCACGCCGACACCGCACGGGTCCTCGACGCCCTGGTCGCGCTGGGCCTGGCCACCCCCACCGACGGCTCCCTACGGCTATACCGCGCCGTACCCCCGGACGTGGCCCTGCTCCCCCGCATCAAGAAGAACGCGGAGGCCCTCGACCTCGCCCGGACGGAAGCCGCCCGCCTGATCGAGACGCACCGCGAGACGGTACGCCGCCACGACGCGGGGCAACTGCTCGAAGTCATCACCGGGGCCGAGGCACTGCGCCAGCACCCGAAGCAGATCCAGACCAGCACGCGCGAGGAGATGCTTTGGTTCTGCAAGGCCCAGTACGTGGCCATGCCGTCCGGCACCAACGTGGAGGAGTACGAGGCCCTCGCCCGGGGCGTGCGCTACCGCGTCCTGTACGAGCAGGCGTTCTTCGACGACGACGGCGCCGTGGACAACGTTGCCACAGGCATGCGGGCAGGCGAGGTCGCACGTTCCGTCCCCAGCCTCCCGCTGCGCCTCGCCGTCGCCGACCGCTCGGTCGCCCTCTTCCCGCTGGTCCCCGGCTGCCCCCACGGCAGCCCCGACGAGCCGACCACCGCGCTGGTGCGTGACAGCAACCTGCTGAGCGCCCTGGTGGCGCTGTTCGAGAGCTACTGGGAGAACGCCGTCCCCCTGCACCTCACGGACACCGGGGGCCTCTCCCCCGTTCTGGACGCGGAGGACACGGATCCGCGCGCCCACCTGTCACCGACCGACAGCAAGCTCCTGTTCCCTGCTCGTCGCCGGAGTGGCCGACAAGGCGATCGCCTCCCACCTGGGCCTGAGCCGGAGAACCGTCCAGCGCCGCATCCAGGGCCTGATGGAACGCGCCGGGGCCGGGACGCGGATGCAGCTCGACTGGCAGGCCTCCCGGCGCGACTGGCTGTGAGACACATAGCTTGATCAGGTGTCTCACAGCCACGGCATCGCTCACCAGTGGAAAGGTACCTACCGAAGGAACACCGACAGGACTGACTTGACATCCATGTGCTGAAACGTGTGTTGTGGCCACGATCGCGCCGTCCCCACATGACTCCCACATGACCGTCCACCAAAGCTCATACCTGGGCCAACGCGTTCGCCGATCCAGGTGCGTGAGTGTGCGACCAGAAAGGGAAACCTCCCATGTCCAGAGCCCGCCATTCGGCGCTGGGGTCAGTGCTGAGCACGACCGCGGCCGTACTCATCGTGACCGCCGGCTGCACCGTCAGCGCGTACGCAGCGAGCCCGCAGGCCTCCGGTACCCAGCAGGGCGCCTTCCACCCCAATCCGAACGCGGCCGGCAGCAGGGTCGACTCCCCCTGCCGGTTCTCCGTGAACGGCCACGACTGGCTGCCGAGCAGCGAGGCGCGGAAGCTCAGCCTGCCCCCTGCCTCCGACGGCAAGCTGCACATCGGGGTTCGCGCGGGCAAGTGGGACGACTGCACGGTGTCCCTGGCCGCGTACTTGACCCATGGCCCGACCTGGCAGACTTCCGGCAAGCAGGAGTTCCTCGACTTCGACACCATCAAGGTCTCCCACGGCACCACCGGGCATCTGACCATCACGGCCCCCGGCAAGGACTGCTTCACCCAGATCGACCTCTATCGGGGCGACGTCAAGCACGACGGAAAGACCGCCGATCTGCCGGAGGGCCCCAACCACCCTGTGTTCACGGGCAACCTCATCGCGGCTTGGCAGGGCGGAACCACGGTGTGCCACGTCCCGCAGACACCCTCCACTCCCCCGCCCGTTCCTTCGAAGCCCACCCCGCCCACCGAGTCGACGACGCCACCCGCCGAGGCGACCCCGCCCGCGACTCCGACCCCCACCGCATCCCGGCCCTCGACCCCGGGCGCCCCCAAACCGTCGGCCTCGGCACCGTCCACCCCGCCCGCCTCCACCTCCACTTCCCCGGCAGGGGCCGTACCGGTCACCGCCACCGTCCGGCCGAACCAGTCGAGTGGTTCGTCCACGCCCCTCGCCGAGACGGGCAGCGGGAACGCCGTGCCGCTCGCGGTGGGCGCGGCGGCTCTGGTGGCGGTGGGCGCCGGGGCGTTCGTGGTCGCTCGGCGGCGACGGTCAGCACAGAAGGGCTGACGACACACACGTTTCCGCGGCCAGGTGAAGTCTCGTGTGAATCCGGGTTCCGACTTACCATGGATAGCGGCAAAGGCGGAACCGGGCTGCGGCCGAAACGTTCCCGCCCGAGCGGGCCCGCCACGATCAAGGTTGGCTGGGTCTCGGCTTAGACGAAGGAAAGTACATGGCAAGCGGCACCGTGAAGTGGTTCAACTCCGAAAAGGGCTTCGGTTTCATCGCCCAGGACGGCGGACCTGACGTCTTCGCGCACTACTCCAACATCGCGGGCAACGGCTACCGCGAGCTGGTCGAGGGCGAGCACGTCACTTTTGACGTCACCCAGGGCCAGAAGGGCCCGCAGGCAGAGAACATCGTCCGCGGCTGACCGTTCGCGCGCACAGGGCTCTGTCCCGGAGAATCGTTCTGAGCGAAGAATCGAACAGATCGAACAAGCTCCGGGACATTGACCAGACAGCAGGAAAGACGTCCTGCGGGATCGCACCTCATGTACGTCACGTCAATGAGGGACGATCTGCAGGACGTCTTCTGTTTCCCAGGGGGAACCGCCTTCGGGGCTGATCCCCCTCTCTGACAGCCTTGGCTGAGACGCCCGCTTTGCCGGGTTAGGCTGGAAGGGCGAGACAGGAGTACACCCCGGCATGGCCAGCACCACACCC
>NZ_JBHJUW010000275.1:0-4571 GCF_042268205.1 Streptomyces sp. NPDC056160 | reverse complement strand
AAGGTGGCACGGCTCGTACGTGTCGTTCGTCCGCGGGTCCGCGGTCCTTACGCGCCGCTCGCCTTCAGCATGTCCTCACGCTCGACGATCTTCACGCGCTCCCGGCCCTGCGGCTCGCCCAGGGCCTTCTCCGCGGCGTCGAGGCGGTACCAGCCCTCCCAGGTGGTGAACCGGACCTCGCGCTCGGCGAGGAAGGCGTCGACGGCCTCGGGGTCGGGGGAGACCGGGGTGTGCAGCCGGCCGGCCGCGTGGTCGGCCAGCAGGTTGGCGACCGTCTCGTTGGCGTCACCCTTGGTATGGCCGATCAGCCCCACCGGGCCCCGCCGGATCCAGCCGGTGACGTACGCCGACTGCACGTGCTCGCCCGTCTCGCCGATGATCCGGCCGCCCTCGTCGGGGACGGTGCCCGAGTCGTCGTCCCAGGGCAGCTTCGGCAGCCGGTCGGAGAGGTAGCCGACGGCCCGGTACACGGCCGTGACGTCCCAGTCCTTGAAGGTGCCGGTGCCCTTGACGTTGCCGGTGCCGTCCAGCTCGGTGCGCTCGGTGCGCAGGCCGGTCACCCTGCCGTCCTCGCCGAGGATCTGTGCCGGGGACTCGAAGAAGTGCAGGAACAGCTTGTGAGGCCGGTCGCCGACGTCGCGGATCGCCCAGTTCTCCAGCGTCTTGGCGACCATGTCGGCCTGCTTGTTGCCGCGCCGGGTGGCGATGGAGCCCTCGTCGTAGTCGATGTCCTCGGGGTCGACGACGACCTCGATGTTGGGGGAGTGGTCCAGCTCGCGCAGCTCCATCGGACTGAACTTCGCCTGCGCCGGGCCACGGCGCCCGAACACGTGGATCTCCAGCGCCTTGTTGGCCTTCAGGCCCTCGTACACGTTCGCCGGGATCTCCGTCGGCAGCAGTTCGTCGGCGGTCTTGGCCAGGATCCGAGCCACGTCGAGGGCCACGTTGCCGACGCCGAGGACGGCGACCTTCTCCGCCTCCAGGGGCCAGGTGCGCGGCACGTCCGGGTGCCCGTCGTACCAGGAGACGAAGTCGGCCGCGCCGTAGGAGCCGTCCAGTTCGATGCCGGGCACGGACAGCGCCCGGTCGGCCGTGGCGCCGGTGGAGAAGATCACCGCGTCGTAGAAGGCGCGCAGGTCGTCCAGGCTGATGTCGCCGGGGTAGTCGACGTTGCCGAACAGGCGTATCTGCGGCTTGTCCAGCACCTGGTGGAGGGCCGTGACGATGCCCTTGATCCGGGGGTGGTCGGGGGCGACGCCGTAGCGGATCAGGCCGAACGGCGCCGGCATCCGCTCGAAGAGGTCGATGGACACGCCCGGCTCGGCGGCCACGCCGGACTTGAGCAGGGCGTCGGCGGCGTAGATACCGGCGGGGCCGGCTCCGACGATGGCTACCCGCAGGGGGCGCGGCATGATCAGGTTCCCTTCGAGCGGTGAACGTACGACTCGTCGGCAACCCTAAGCTGAGGCAAGCCTAAGTGGGTACGCGGGTCCGGTCTATGAGCTCATAAGGCGTTCTTATGGCAAGTCCAAGAGGTCGTGATGATCGCCCGCCGGGTGCCGCGGCAGGACGGGACGCCGTCCGTCGGGCATGGTGGACCTGTGATCGGGCTGGCCGTGTTCTTCGCCGTCATGGGCGCCGCGAGCAACGCCGTGGGCACCGCCTTCCAGCGGAAGGCCGCCTCCACCGTGCCCACCGGCGGCGGCCTGCGCCTGCTGCTCGCCCTGGCGCGGCGGCCGGTGTGGCTCGCGGGCATCTGCGGAGTCATCGCCTCCGCCATGTTCCAGGCACTCGCGCTCGTCAACGGGCCGATGGCGCTCGTCCAGCCGCTGTTCATCATGGAACTGCCCTTCGCCCTGCTCATCGCCGGCACTCTCATGCACCGGGGCCTGCCCGCCGCGGGCTGGTGGGCCGTCGCGGCAGTGGTCGGGGGTCTCGCGCTCGTCCTGGTCTCGGCCTCGCCCTCCGGCTCCCACGACCAGGCACCCATGGTGCGCTGGGTCCCCGCGCTGATCCTCTGCCTCGGCGTGATGGCGGGGGCGGTCGCCTTGGCCCGCGCCCGGCGCTCCCCGCTGCTGCGGGCCGCCGTCCTGGCCGCCGCCGCGGCCATCGGCAACGCGCTGACCGCCGCCATGCTCAAGTCGGCCAGCGGCATCCTGGACGCCGACGGCTTCGTCGCCTTCCTGACCACCTGGCAGACCTACGGGTTCGCCGTCGTCGGAGTCAGTTCGCTGCTGCTCCTGGAGAACGCGCTGCAGGCCGGTTCGCTGGCGGCCTCGCAGCCGGCGCTCACCATCGGCGACGCGACGGTGAGCCTGCTGCTGGGCGTCACCCTGTTCGGCGAGCACATCCGCACGGGGGTGTGGCTCCTGCCGGAACTCGCGGGGGCCGGGCTCATCGTCTGGGGCGTCCTGCGGCTGATCCGCGTCGTCCCGCACGCCCAGCAGACCCTGGCCGGCGAGACCCGCTCCGGCGACACCGTCGGCACGGCCGGCCGCGGCGCGCCGGGCCACGCGGACGGCTGACGCCGGGAAGAACGCAGACGGTCGGCCTCGAACAAGGGCGGCGCCGCACGCGGCTGAACGGGCCGGAGCCGCGCAGACCTGCCGGGGCCGCGTCGAACGGGGCGTGCCGCCTCCAACGGGCCGTCCCGCGGCGAACGGGCTAACCCCGGCCGTGAAGTGGACACAACGGTGCAAAAGTGGGCGTACCCGCGTGGGTGCGGGCCGGGCCGGGCACGCGCCGGCGTGCGTCCGGGCCGCCGCCCGCTGTGCCGGACGGCGGTCCCGGGCACGGCCCGCCGAGCGACGCGGGGCCGAGTCGACGTCGAAGGAGTCCACGGGCATGACGGACGCAGTCAGCGCAGGGCCCGCCCCGGCCGAGGACCGGAAGGTCCTCACCAACCGGCAGGGCCATCCGGTCTACGACAACCAGAACCAGCGGACCGTCGGCGCCCGGGGCCCGGCGACGCTGGAGAACTACCAGTTCCTGGAGAAGATCAGCCACTTCGACCGCGAGCGCATCCCGGAGCGGGTCGTGCACGCGCGGGGCGTGACCGCGTACGGCTACTTCGAGGCGTACGGCGCCTGGGGCGACGAGCCCATCGGCCGCTACACGCGGGCCCGGCTCTTCCAGGAGCGCGGCAAGCGCACCGACGTCGCCGTGCGCTTCTCCACCGTGATCGGCGGCCGGGACTCCTCCGAGACCGCCCGCGACCCGCGCGGCTTCGCGGTGAAGTTCTACACCGAGGACGGCAACTGGGACCTCGTCGGCAACAACCTCGGCGTCTTCTTCATCCGGGACGCCATCAAGTTCCCCGACGTCATCCACGCCCTCAAGCCCGACCCGGTGACCTTCGAGCAGCAGCCCCGCCGGATCTTCGACTTCATGTCGCAGACACCCGAGTCCATGCACATGCTGGTCAACGTCTTCAGCCCGCGCGGCATCCCCGCCGACTACCGCCACATGCAGGGCTTCGGCGTCAACACCTACAAGTGGGTCAACGACGAGGGCCGCACGGTCCTGGTGAAGTACCACTGGATGCCCAAGCAGGGCGTGCGCAGCATGACCGAGGAGGACGCGGCCAACGTCCAGGCGGACTCCCTCGGCCACGCGACCAAGGACCTGTACGAGGCGGTCGGGCGCGGCGAGTACCCCGAGTGGGAGCTGCTGGTCCAGATGATGGACGACCACGACCACCCGGAGCTGGACTTCGATCCGCTGGACGACACCAAGACCTGGCCCGAGCAGGACTTCCCGCCCCGGGCCGTGGGCCGGATGGTGCTCGACCGGATGCCCCAGGACTTCTTCGCCGAGAACGAGCAGATCTCCTTCGGTACCGGCGTCCTCGTCGACGGCCTGGACTTCTCCGACGACAAGATGCTCGTCGGGCGCACCTTCTCCTACAGCGACACCCAGCGCTACCGGGTCGGCCCGAACTACCTCCAGCTCCCGGTCAACCAGCCGAAGAACGCCCCCGTGCGCACCAACCAGCGCGACGGCCAGATGACCTACCACATCGACGGCGGCGGGGTGAACCCCATCGTCACCTATGAGCCGTCGATCACCGGCGGCCTGCCCGAGGCGACCTATCCCGCGCACGAGGAGCAGGGGCCGGAGATCCGCGGCCGGCTGACCCGCGCGCGCATCCCGCGCGCCAACGACTACCTTCAGGCCGGTCAGCGCTACCTGCTGATGGAGCAGTGGGAGCGCGACGACCTCGTGAAGAACTTCGTCGGCCAGCTGTCCCGGTGCGACCGGCCGGTGCAGGAGCGCATGGTGTGGCACTTCCTGCTGGTCGAGAACGAGCTGGGGCTGAAGGTCGGCGAGGGGCTGGGCATCTCGCCGCAGGACGTGGCGGCCCTGGAGCCGCTGGCGGGCCAGGACCTCACGGACGAGGACCGCAAGCGGCTGTCCGACCTGGGCAAGAACCCGCCGCGCGACGTCGAGGGCCTGACCATGACCCACTGCGTCCCCGACGAGCGGCACACGGTGACCCGCTGACGCGACCAGGGGCCGGGGGGGGGGGCCCCGCAACGGGGGGGGGGGCGCGCGGGCCGGGCCCGCGGGGA
>NZ_JBHJUW010000274.1:0-4698 GCF_042268205.1 Streptomyces sp. NPDC056160 | reverse complement strand
GGACACGGCACCTGCCGTGTCCTGCCCCTGCGAGGCGAGACGGTGCCGTCAGTGCGCGCCGGCCGGCTGGGCCGCCTCCGCGAGGTCCGTGCCCGCCTCCATCGGGTGCGTGACGTCCTCCGCGTCGCGGCCCTTGCCGATGTGGTTGAAGAGGACGTTGAGCAGGACGGCCACGACGCAGCCGGTGGAGATGCCCGAGTCGAGGACGATGCGGGCGGTCTCCGGGAAGGCGTGGTAGAACTCCGGCGCCGTGATCGGGATGATGCCGGCGGCCAGCGACACGGCGACGATCAGGACGTTGTTGTCCTTGTCGAGACCGGCCCGCACCAGGGTCTGGATGCCGCTCGCGGCGACCGAGCCGAACAGCACCACGCCCGCGCCGCCGAGCACCGGGCGCGGCACGACGGCGATGAGGGAGGCGGCCATCGGGCACAGGCCCATCAGGACCAGGAAGCCGCCGCCGACGGCGACCACGTAGCGGCTGCGGATGCGGGTCATGGCGACCAGGCCGATGTTCTGCGCGAAGGCGCTGCACATGAAGCCGTTGAACAGGGGGCTGAGGGCGGAGCCGAGGGTGTCGGCGCGCAGGCCCGCGGCGATGGTCTTCTCGTCGGCCGGGCGTTCGACGATCTCACCGAGGGCGAGCATGTCGGCGGTGGACTCGGTCATGCAGACCACCATCACCACGCACATCGACAGGATCGCGGCGACCTGGAACTGCGGGGCGCCGAAGTGGAAGGGGGTGGGGAAGCCGACGATCTGGGCGTCGGCGACCGGGCTGAAGTCCGTCGCGCCGAACGGTACGGCTATGACCGTGCCCGCTATCAGGCCGATCAGGACGGCGATCTGTTTGACGAAGCCGCGGGTGAAGCGGCGCAGCAGCAGGACGATGAGGAGGGTGATGCCGGCCAGGGCCAGGTTGGTCGTCGAACCGTAGTCGTGGGCGGCCGGATTCGGGCCCTGGGCCCAGCCGAAGGCGACGGGCAGCAGGGAGACGCCGATGAGGGTGATCACGCTGCCGGTGACGACCGGCGGGAAGAAGCGGATGCCCTTGCAGAACAGGGGTGCGAACAGGAAGCCGAGGAGTCCGGCGACGATGACCGCGCCGAAGATGATCGGCAGCGCGTCGGACTTGTCCTTGGTGGAGGCGACGATCGCGGTCATCGGGGCGACACCGCCGAAGGTGACGCCGTTGACGAAGGGCAGCCGGGCGCCGATCTTCCAGATGCCGAGGGTCTGCAGGAAGGTGGCGAGGCCCGCGGTGAACAGGCAGGCGCCGGTGAGGAAGGTGAGGTCGGTGGCGGAGAGGCCGATGGCCCCGCCGACGATCAGGGGTGGGGCGACGACACCGGCGTACATGGCGGCCACGTGCTGCAGGCCGGTGGTCGCCATCTTCAGGGCGGGGAGTTTCTCGTCGACTGGGTGGACGAGTGTCTCGTCCTCGACGGTCTGTGCGGTCACGGCGGCTCCTCCGGTCGGTTTTCACGTCGGCTCTGACGTGGGTGTCAAGGAGGTGGTGCGTGGTGCTGTGGTCGTGCGGGACCGTGGGCGGGCCGCTGGGGGCCCTGGGGAGGGCCTGGTCGTCGAGCCCTGGGGCGGCCCCTCGTCGGGGCCTGGGGCGAACGGAGACCGTTCCGGGGCGTGCGCGTCCACGCACGCCCCGGAGCCGGCCGCCGCGGACCCCGCTCGGGTCCACGGCTACCGGCCGGGAGCCGTCCCTCCCGGCCGGAGTTCTTCCTGGTCCAGCGCCCTGTGCGGTGATGGGGTCGGCGCTGGGCAGGTGATCGGGTCAGCGCTGGGCGGCGATCCGGGCCAGGCGCTGTGCCTCCGCACGGGTGGCGTGGGCGATGGCGTCCTCGTCGGCGTGCAGCAGGCGGCCGTCCTCGACGATCTGCCGGCCGTTCACGAACGACGCCGTGACCGGTGCCGCGGCGCCGAACACCAGCGCGGTCACAGGGTCGGCGATGGAGGCGTGGGCCAGCGTGTCCAGCTTCCACAGCACGAGGTCGGCGAGCTTGCCGGCCTCCAGCGAACCGGTCTGCTCGGCCCGGCCCAGCACCTGGGCGCCGCCGTAGGTACCCAGGCGCAACGCCTGGCGGGCGTTGAGGGCCGCCTCGCGGTGCGCGCCGAGGCGGTTGATCAGGAGGGCGTTGCGCAGTTCGGTGTGGAGTTCGCCGGACTCGTTGGAGGCGGTGCCGTCGACGCCGAGGCCGACCGGGACGCCGGCCTTGAGCATGTCGGGGACGCGGGCGATGCCGGCGGCGAGGCGGGCGTTGGAGGACGGGCAGTGCGCGACGCCGGTCTTCGTGCGGCCGAAGGCGGCGATGTCGGAGTCGGTCATGTGGACGCAGTGCGCCATCCACACGTCCTCGCCCAGCCAGCCCGTCGACTCGAAGTAGTCGGTGGGGCCCATGCCGAACAGCTCGTGGCAGAACTTCTCCTCCTCCACGGTCTCCGAGCCGTGGGTGTGCAGGCGCACGCCGAGCCGGCGGGCCAGTTCGGCGCCCTGGCGCATCAGTTCGGTGGAGACGGAGAAGGGCGAGCAGGGGGCCACGGCCACCTGGGTCATCGCGTCGAAGGAGGCGTCGTGGTGCTTCTTGACGGTCTCCTCGGTGGCGGCGAGGGCGCCTTCCAGGGTCTCGACGGCGAAGTCGGGCGGCAGGCCGCCGTCCTTCTCGCTGCGGTCCATCGAGCCGCGGGCCAGCGTGAAGCGGACGCCCATCTCGGAGGCGGCCCGGATGATCGCGCCGGACAGGTCACCGGAGCCCTGCGGGTAGACGTAGTGGTGGTCCATGGCGGTGGTGACGCCGCCGCGGGCCATCATGGCGAGGGACCCCTGGGCCGCGGCGTACGCCATCTCCTCGTCGATGCGCGCCCAGGTGGGGTAGAGCGCGACGAGCCAGTTGAACAGGTTGTGGTCGGTGGCCAGGCCCCGGGTGATCCACTGGTAGAAGTGGTGGTGGGTGTTGACCAGGCCGGGCGTGACCAGGTGGCCGCGCGCGTCGATGCGGCGTACGACGTTCTCCAGGCCGGTGGGGGCCTGGCCGGCGCCGACCGACTCGATCCTGTTGCCGGCGATGACGAGGTGTCCCGACGCGTACTCGGTGTCGTCCCTGTCGACGGTCGCGATCGCGCAGTTCTCGATGACGATGCGCTGGGCTGCCGATGGTGCCATGGCGCTTCCTTGTCTTTCAGTGGCGGCCCGTGGGCGGGGTGGCCCACGGGAAGGGCACGGCAGGACCCTAGGACGATTTGAGTGCCGGAGCCGTGCGGCCCCGGGTGCCGAGATGGTGGAAGAACAGGTTGAGCAGGACCGCGACGATCGCACCGGCGCTGATCCCGGAACCGAGGACGGTCTGCGCCCAGGCGGGGAATTCGGCGTAGAAGGTGGGCGCGGCGAGCGGGATGATGCCGGCGCCGAGCGCGACGGCCACCAGGATGATGTTGGAGCTGTCGTCGAGTCCGGCCTCGGAGAGCGTACGGATGCCGCTGACCGCGATCGAGCCGAACAGGACGATGCCCGCGCCGCCGAGGACCGGCATGGGGACCAGGGAGACGACCGCGCCGAGCACCGGGAAGGCACCGAGGACGAGCAGGGCGCCGCCGGCGACGGCGACGACGTAGCGGCTGCGGACCCGGGTCAGCGAGACGACGCCGACGTTCTGCGCGAAGGCGGAGGTGGGGAAGCCGCCGAAGACGGGGCCGACCAGGGTGGCGATGCCGTCGGTGCGCAGGCCGCGGGTGATGGTGCGGGCGTCGGCGCGGCGGTCGCAGATCTCGCCGAGGGCGAGCATGCCGGCGCTGGACTCGGTCATCAGGACCAGCATCACGATGCACAGCGACAGGATGGCCGCCGGCTGGAAGACGGGGGCGCCGAAGGCGAACGGGGTGGGCAGGGCGGCGAGAGGGGCCGACTTGATGCCGCTGAAGTCGGCCATGCCGAACGGGACGGCGGCCAGGGTGCCGACCAGCAGCCCGAAGAGCAGGGCGACCTGCTTGACGAAGCCTTTGCCGAAGCGCTGGATCAGCAGGATGACGACGAGGGTGAACGCGGCGAGCGCGAGGTTCTTCATGGCGCCGAAGTCGGCGGCACTCTTGTCGCCGCCCTGGGCCCAGCCGACGGGCACGGGCATCAGCGTGACGCCGATGAGCGTGATCACCACGCCGGTGACCAGCGGCGGGAAGAACCGGAGCAGCCGGCCGAAGAACGGTCCGACGGCCAGGCAGAACACGCCCGCGACCATCACCGCGCCGTAGATGGCGGGGAGTTGGTGGCCCTTGGAGTTGGTCTCGGCGATGGCGAGGATGGGCGCGATGCCGGCCGAGGAGGCGGCGTTCACGAACGGCAGGCGGTTGCCGACGACACCCTTGACGCCGATGGTCTGCAGGATGGTCGCCACGCCGGCGATGAGCAGCGAGGCGGCGATCAGCCGGGTGCGGGCCGCGATGTCGAGTCCGCAGGCCTGGCCGATGATGAGCGGAGGAGTGACAACGCCCGCGTACATCGCGGCGATGTGCTGGAGAGCGGCGGGGACGAGCCGCGAGGGGTGGAGCTTCTCGTCCACCGGGTGCACGGACGTGACGGCGTCCTCGGTGTGCACCGGCGGGGTGGAACAGGAGCCTTTCGCCGGCTCCGTTGCAGGCTGTGCCATGGTGTTCCCTCCGGTGTGGCGCGCCACCGGCCCCGGTGGCCGGGGC
>NZ_JBHJUW010000273.1:0-4714 GCF_042268205.1 Streptomyces sp. NPDC056160 | reverse complement strand
CCGAGGAGGTGCGGGCCGTCGCCTTCAAGCCACGGGACGTCACTTGGCGGCGTCGTCCTTCTGCTCTTCCGCGCCCTCTTCGCCCTCGATCACGGGGACCAGGGAGAGCTTGCCGCGGGAGTCGATCTCGGCGATCTCGACCTGGACCTTCTGGCCCACGCCGAGCACGTCCTCGACGTTCTCCACGCGCTTGCCGCCGGCGAGCTTGCGGATCTGCGAGATGTGCAGCAGACCGTCCTTGCCGGGCAGCAGGGAGACGAACGCGCCGAAGGTCGTCGTCTTCACGACCGTACCCAGGTAGCGCTCGCCGACCTCGGGCATCGTCGGGTTGGCGATGCTGTTGATCGTGGTGCGGGCGGCCTCGGCGGCCGGGCCGTCGGCGGCACCGATGTAGATGGTGCCGTCGTCCTCGATGGTGATCTCGGCGCCGGTGTCCTCCTGGATCTGGTTGATCATCTTGCCCTTGGGGCCGATGACCTCACCGATCTTGTCGACCGGGATCTTCACGGTGATGATCCGCGGCGCGTTCGGGGACATCTCGTCCGGGGTGTCGATCGCTTCCATCATCACGTCGAGGATGTGGAGGCGGGCGTCACGGGCCTGCTTGAGGGCGGCGGCCAGGACGGAGGCGGGGATGCCGTCCAGCTTGGTGTCGAGCTGGAGGGCGGTGACGAACTCCTTGGTGCCGGCGACCTTGAAGTCCATGTCGCCGAAGGCGTCCTCCGCACCGAGGATGTCGGTGAGGGTGACGTAGTGCGTCTCGCCGTCGATCTCCTGGGAGATCAGGCCCATGGCGATACCGGCGACCGGGGCCTTCAGCGGCACACCGGCGTTCAGCAGCGACATGGTGGAGGCGCAGACCGAGCCCATCGACGTCGAGCCGTTGGAGCCGAGGGCCTCGGACACCTGGCGGATCGCGTAGGGGAACTCCTCGCGCGTGGGCAGCACCGGCACGAGCGCGCGCTCGGCGAGGGCGCCGTGGCCGATCTCGCGGCGCTTGGGCGAGCCGACACGGCCGGTCTCACCGGTGGAGTACGGCGGGAAGTTGTAGTTGTGCATGTAGCGCTTGCGGGTCACCGGGGAGAGGGTGTCCAGCTGCTGCTCCATGCGGAGCATGTTCAGGGTGGTGACGCCCAGGATCTGGGTCTCGCCACGCTCGAACAGGGCCGAGCCGTGCACCCGCGGGATGGCCTCGACCTCGGCGGCGAGCGTACGGATGTCCGTGACGCCGCGGCCGTCGATGCGCTTCTTCTCCTTGATGACGCGCTCGCGGACCAGGGTCTTGGTCAGCGCGCGGTACGCGGCGGAGATCTCCTTCTCGCGGCCCTCGAACTCGGGCAGCAGCTTCTCGGCGGCCAGGCCCTTGACGCGGTCCAGCTCGGCCTCGCGCTCCTGCTTGCCGGCGATGGTGAGCGCCTGGGCCAGCTCGGGGCGGACAGCGGCGGTCAGCGCCTCCAGGACGTCGCCCTGGTAGTCGAGGAAGATCGGGAACTCGCCGGTGGGCTTGGCGGCCTTGGCGGCGAGGTCCGACTGGGCCTTGCACAGCACCTTGATGAAGGGCTTCGCGGCCTCGAGACCGGCGGCGACGACCTCCTCGGTGGGGGCCTCGACACCGCCCTTGACCAGCTGGATGGTCTTCTCGGTGGCCTCGGCCTCGACCATCATGATCGCGACGTCGCCGTCCTCCAGGACACGGCCGGCCACGACCATGTCGAAGACGGCGTCCTCCAGCTCGCTGTGGGTCGGGAAGGCGACCCACTGGCCGTTGATCAGCGCGACGCGGACGCCGCCGATCGGGCCCGAGAAGGGCAGGCCGGCCAGCTGCGTGGAGGCGGAGGCGGCGTTGATGGCGACCACGTCGTACAGGTGGTCGGGGTTGAGCGCCATGACCGTGCAGACGACCTGGATCTCGTTGCGCAGGCCCTTCTTGAAGGACGGGCGCAGCGGGCGGTCGATCAGGCGGCAGGTGAGGATGGCGTCCTCGGAGGGGCGGCCCTCACGGCGGAAGAAGGAACCGGGGATCTTCCCGGCCGCGTACATGCGCTCCTCGACGTCCACCGTCAGGGGGAAGAAGTCGAGCTGGTCCTTGGGGTTCTTGGAGGCGGTCGTGGCCGACAGCACCATGGTGTCGTCGTCCAGGTACGCCACGGCGGAACCGGCGGCCTGCTTGGCCAGGCGGCCCGTCTCGAAGCGGATGGTGCGGGTGCCGAAGGAGCCGTTGTCGATGACGGCCTCGGCGTAGTGGGTCTCGTTCTCCACCAGCGTTTTCTCCGTTACTTGTCGTCTTTCGTCCCGCCTCGCCCGTGTGGCGGGGGGACGGTGGCGGAGAAGCGCTCCGTCTGGTGCGGGCCGGTCTTCGATCGAAGCACCCGGGGCTCACATCGCCCGGGGGCCACTACCGAGGACCGGCGGCGGCGAGGTGCGCTCCTCCTCGTTGTCGTTCTCGTTGTCTGTTCGTACGGGTGCGGACGGTTCCGTACGGCGCTCACGTCCTGCGCTTCCGTACTGTTCCGTGCCGCGTTCCGTACGCGTTCCGTACCGCGTTCGGTGCCGTACGTCCTGCGTCGTGCTACCACACTACAAAGCGTGAGTGACACTCCGCACGTTTCCGCACGTACGGCAAAGGGAGCGGCCCCCGATCCTGACCGGGAACCGCTCCCTTCACGGCGTCTTACTTGGCGCCCGCCGCACCACGGCGGATGCCGAGGCGGTCGACCAGCGCACGGAAGCGCTGGATGTCCTTCTTCGCCAGGTACTGCAGCAGGCGACGGCGCTGACCGACCAGGATCAGCAGGCCACGACGGGAGTGGTGGTCGTGCTTGTGGGTCTTGAGGTGCTCGGTCAGGTCGGAGATCCGACGGGAGAGCAGCGCGACCTGGACCTCGGGGGAGCCGGTGTCACCCTCCTTGGTACCGAACTCGCCGATGATCTGCTTCTTCGTAGCGGCGTCGAGCGACACGCGTACTCCTCATGGTCTGTGAATGGCCACCGAGTGCCCCGGTCTGTGTCTCCGGGGAGCTTCCGTTACTCGGGAGGCGGGGTCCGCTGGGCGCGATCTCCAGGGCCTGCAGGGTTGCCTGCGATGGCGCCGGGGGTGCGTACACAAACGGCCGTCACTCAGGTTACCAGGCGGTGGAGGCCGTCCTTCCCCGGGTTTCCCCACCGCCCCGCGACGCGTGTCCCGGCCACTAGGGTGAGCGCTGGCACCGTAGAGCTACGTCGGGAAGGGGTCGCTGCGAGATGGCGGAGACGGAAGCGGAGATCAAGGCACGCAAGGAGCGCGAGCGCGACGAACTGTACGCGCTCGACATCTCGGGCGTGGAATGGCACTGCGCACCGGGCACGGAGGAACACGAGGAGCGCGTCGAGATCGCCTACCTTCCCGACGGCGCCGTGGCCATGCGGTCCTCCCTCGACCACGACACGGTGCTGCGCTACACGGAGGCGGAGTGGCGGGCGTTCGTGCTGGGCGCGCGGGACGGGGAGTTCGACCTGGAGCCGGCGGAGCACAACGGGGGACTCGACGTGTAGTGGGATGCGTGCGGTGAGCCGGGTTCGGTGACCCGGAATGTGGTGAGGGGCGGCACACGGGTGCCGCCCCTTTCGGGTGGGGGTGGTGCAGGTCAGTGCTTCAGTCCCGCGCTCCCGAAGCCGACGGCCACCAGCACCGCGTCCTTGGGCGAGTCGTCGTCGCGGACCAGTTCACGCGGCCCGAGATCGGTCACCAGGGTGTCACCGGCCGCGACGGCGAGGACCGGCGGATCCGAGGAGGGCAGGTAGACCCTGCTCACACCGCGGGTGAGTCGGTACGTCCACAGGTTCTTGACGGTGCGCGGATCGAGCTTCTGCACCTTGTACGTGGTGTCGGGTGCCTGGCCGCAGGCGGCGAGCGCGAGCAGTGCCCGGCCACCGGCGAATCCCTGGTCCGCGCACTGGGCCGTGGTCGTGGTGTTCCACAGCTGCCTGCCGCTCTTCATGTCGTACGCCACCGAGCCGTGCCCCCAGGCGACCGCGACCACGCCGTTCGTCAGGGTCAGGTCGGTGTTGGTGACATAGGCGAACTCAGCCGCCGGCATCTTCTTCTGCCACAGCTTGCGGCCGGTGTCCAGGTCGAAGAACACCACCTGGCCGCAGACGCCGTTGCCCGGGTCGGTGGCGCTCTTGGGCGGCTGGATGACGACCGCGGTGCGTCCGTCGGCGGTGATGTGCCGGCTGGTGGCGCAGATGTGTCCGCCGAGGTCGGGTGTCCAGGCCTTCTCGTCGTAGTGCGGCTCGACCCGGTAGCCCTCGACGTGGTCGGCGATGCCCCTGGCGAAGATCTTCGCGGTGGCCCAGGAACCGGGCGCGTAGAGCGGGTTGCCGTCCCTGTGCTTCTCGAGGTGCCCCACGCTGTGCTCGACCACCTCCCGGCCCTCCGGCGAGGGGGGGCCTTCTCGACCGTGCTTGCGGATCTCGTCGGGCTGCTGAGCGGCGGCCACCTTGCCGTCGGCCGGTGCCCTGTCGTCCCCCGCGGACGACAGGAACAGGCCGCCGGCACAGAGGGCGATCACCAGGACGCCGCCCGCGAGGCCCCCGAGGATTTTGTTGCGGCGGCGTCTGCGGGCCTGGTCGGCCGCGAGCGCGGACTGGGTGTACGCGGAGGGGGTGGGCCGAAGCTCACGTCGTGGGTCTGCCTCTCGTCGGCGGGCACCGAGCGGCCGGCCCTTCGAGGGAC
>NZ_JBHJUW010000272.1:0-4800 GCF_042268205.1 Streptomyces sp. NPDC056160 | reverse complement strand
AACGGCCACCTCAGCCCCAACGAATACGAACGCCGACACCACGCCGCTAAACTCACGCTCGCCGCGTGATCAAAGACGCGTGTCCACCATCACGGAGGAAGGCCCCGTCCCCGAGGACGTCGACCTCGCCGCATGACCACAGCAAGCCAAACCACCCCAAACCAAGCCTGGGCGCCTTGCCGAAACACATAGAGGCACCCCCCCCACGCGGCCAACCTCTTGTGGTACGCGGCGGGGTGACCGGCCATCAGGCAGCGGGTGTCCGACAAGGGATGTGCCGTACCTCACGTGAACTTTCGGCCGACTTGCACACGTTGGCGAGATGAGTACATGCACACGTGTTCTCACGGACGTGACCGGACGGTTCCGCGCCCGTGCGGCGCGGCGGGACGCGGAAGAGGCTGAGGCACGATGGACGACGACAAGACGGTGTGGCTCCCGTACCGACCGGAACGGATTCCCCGCCTGCCGGAGGGACTCTCCTACCGCTACTGGGACGGTTCGGCCTCGCTGCCCGGTGACCCGCGCGAGGTGCGGTTCCTGGTTGGACCGCCGGTGACCGGGTCGGAACGCGTCTTCGCGCACCTGCTGCCGCGGGCGGTCGACGTCGAGGTCGTCCAGCTCCTCAGCTCGGGATACGACCACATGGTGCCGCTGCTCGACCTGCTGCCGTCCGGTGCCCGGCTGGCGACCGCCCGCGGAGTGCACCGCGAGGCCACCGCGGAGCTGGCCGTCACCCTGCTGCTGGCCCTCGCCCGGGGCCTGGACCGCTTCGTACGCCGTCAGGGGGACGATGACCGGTGCCGGGGCACCGGCACCACGCTGGTCGGCAAACGGGTCGTGGTGGTCGGTTACGGCGCCGTGGGCGCGGCCGTGGCGGCACGGCTCGGCGTGTTCGGCTGCGAGGTCGTCCTCGTGGCCAGGACTGGGCGTACGACCCCGGCGGGCCGCGTGCACGGCGCGGCGGAACTGCCCGCGCTGCTGCCCACGGCCGACGCGGTGGTGCTGTGCGCACCGCTGACCGAGGCCACACGCGGCATGTTCGGCGCGGCGGAGCTGGCCCTGCTGAAGGACGGCGCCTTCCTGGTGAACGTCGCCCGCGGGGAACTGCTGGACACCGCGGCGGCGGTGCGCGAGGTGCGCGGCGGTCGGCTGCGCATCGCCCTCGACGCGACCGATCCCGAGCCGCTGCCCGAGGGCCATCCCCTGTGGGAGCTCCCCGGCGCCATCGTCACTCCGCACGTGGCCGCCTTCACCGACGCGTTCCCGCAGACGAGCGTGGACTTCCTGCGGCGGCAGCTGAACCGGTTCGCACGCGGCGCGGAACTCGACAACGTCGTCCACACGGCCGGGTACGGACACGAGTCCGAGAGCGACCACGCGCACACGTACGAGCACCTGGCCGGTGAGCGGGTTGCCTAGGCGGGGGACGACCGACGTGCGGGGTGGATACCTTAGGATAGTCGGACCGTACGCCGATCCGGTGCGGGTGCTCGGTTTCTACGAGCGGGACGGGCACTCCGACGCGTCGGCGGCGTGGGAGTCGTTCACCTCCGTCTGGAACTGGTCCGCTCCGCTGGCCGCGGCCCTGCCCTGGGATCCGTCCGGCGCGGGTCCGCTCGTGCGAGGGGTCGCGGGCGGGTTCTCGGTGTCGGGGCAGTGGCGGCTGCCGGCGGCGGGGACGGCGGGGTCGAGGGCGGCGGTGACGGGCGGTCGGTGGCTGGCGTTGCGGCTGGCCGAGCACCCGCACGGGCCCGGGGACAGGTTCGGGGTGGGCGACCCGGACGTGTTCGTGGTGTCGTCGAAGGTACTGCCCGGGCCGTCGCGCGACCCCCACGCCGCTGGGGACGGCCGTGCGTCCGGGGGCGTGGGCGGCGGTGCGGCCGGAAGTGCGGACAGGGGTACGGACGGGCCCTGGGCGGTGTTCCGGCTGGCGGACGTGTACGTGCCGGGCGGGTTCGCCACCAGCTCGTCCGGCACCCCGCTCGGGGCCGGGGACGCGGTGTTCGTCTGGGCGGCGGTGGCGGGCATGGCGTTCGGCGCCGCGCGGCGGCTGACCGACGCCCTGGCCGCGCTCGGCACCCACGGCGCCGCCGTGTCGTCTGCCGTGTCACCCGTCGCGGCGGCGGCCGAGCTGGCCGCCGCGCTGCACGACGAGCGGCTGAGCCTGGCGGCGCGGCTGCACGGGGTCTCCCGGGCGGCGGGGGCCAGGCCGGCCGCCGAGGCGGTACTCGCCGAGCGGGTCCGGCGGGCGGGCCGGCTGGTGCACCAGGTGGTCTCGGCGGCGTACGAGTACGGTCTGGCCTGCCGGGGGAACGCGGCGCGGGACCCCCTGATTTCCCTGGTGGACGACAGCACCCCGATACTGCAGTACATGCGGTACGCGGTGGACCTGCTGCCGCCCGACGAGAGGACCCCCACGGTGGAAGGCGATACACGGTGACGACCGTCGCATATCAGGGTGAGCGCGGCTCGAACTCGGCGACCGCTGCCAGCGCGCTGTTCCCGGACGGCAGCGAGCTGCCCTGCACGGGTTTCGAGCAGGCGCTGGACGCGGTGACGCTGGGCACGGCGGATGTGGCGGTGATCCCGGTCGACAACTCCGCGGCGGGCCGGGTGGCGGACGTGCACCACCTGTTGCCGGAATCGGGACTCTTCATCGTCGGCGAGTACTTCCTGGCCGTCCGCTTCGACCTGATGGGTGTCGCCGGCGCCTCCCTCGATCAGGTGGAGTGCGTGCGCAGCCACGTGCACGCGCTCGGGCAGTGCCGCAAGCTGCTGCGCGAGGGCGGCTGGCGCACGCTGGTCAGCGACGACACGGCGGGTTCGGCGCGTGAGGTGGCCGAGCTGGGCGACCCGCGGCATGCGGCGCTCGCTCCGCCCGCCGCCGCCGGTCTGTACGGGCTCGACGTGTTGCGTGCGGGGGTCGAGGACGATCCGGACAACACGACGCGGTTCGTGGTGCTCTCCCGGGAGCAGGGCCCCTGGCCGGGCACGGACGGGCCCACGGTGACCAGCCTGTTCTTCTGCGTGCGCAACATTCCCAGCGCCCTCTACAAGACGCTCGGCGGGTTCGCCAGCAGCGGCGTGAACCTCACCAAGATCGAGAGCTACCAGATGGGCGCCGGGCTCAACCCCAGCCGCTTCTACGTCGAGATCGAGGGCCACCCCGACGAGCCCAACGTGGTGCTCGCCCTCCAGGAGCTGCGCTTCTTCTCCTCCGAGGTGCGTGTCCTCGGCGTCTACCCGTCCCACCCCCACCGGCGGGGCGAACGCCCCGCCTGAGCGAGCGGCGAGCGGCGAGTAACGAGCAGCGGCCAGCGAGTCAGCGACCGCCGAAGTCACTGCCGGGGGCCGGGGTAGGCCCTCGGCAGGCGCATGCCGCGCTCGACCATCAGGGTGCGGACGCGGTCCGGGTAGTCGGTGATGACCCCGTCGACCCCCAGGTCCATCAGCGCCTCCAGCGTCGCGGGGTCGTCGCAGGTCCACGGGACGATCTTCAGGCGGCGCCGGTGTGCCTCGGCCACCATCCGGGCGTCGGGGTAGAAGCGGAAGCCCGGGTCGGTGACCGTGCCGTTCTGCGGGAAGCCGTAGCTGGGGGAGAGCGTGGTGAGGCCGGGGACGGCAGCGGCGGCGGCCTTCATGAAGTCGCCGTCGTAGTCGTCGGCGTCGACACCGCCGAGCCACGGTGACGCGCCGGGCTCGCCCTCCTGAAGGAAGTCGTAGTTGGTCAGCGTCACCAGCGGGTATGACGGCGCGAGCCGGTGCATCGTCTTCAGGGTGCCCCAGTCGAAGGACTTGATGGTGACCTGCCGTTCGATGCCCGAGCGGTGGATCTCCTCGTACACGCGACGCCCGAACAGATCGCGCGGCGCGGTCTGTTCGGGCGCTCCGGCTTCCACCTTGGTCTCGATGTCGAGCTTGACCTGCCGGGCCCGACGACCTTGCGGTCCTTGGTGATCTGCGTGTCCAGCTCCAGGGTGCTCACCCCCAAGCGCAGCGCCTTGCCGAACCCTTCCAGGGACTCCTCGGTGGTCAGGCCGAGCCCGCCGCGGTGGGCCTGGAGGTCGAAGGTGGCTCGGGGGGTGCCCCTATGGGTTTCGTCAAGGTCTGAGGCCAGTAGGTTCGTGTGGTCGGGCGTGGGAGCCGAGCCGGAGGGGTGTGCATGGGTGATAGGCAGGTCACGATCAAGCTCACGAGCGACGAGGCGCTGGTGCTGTCGCACTGGCTGGAGAAGCTTCAGATGACGGACCTCAGTGGCGTCGTCGACGATCCTGCGGTCTGGGCGCCGATCCACCGAATCGCCGGAACGCTGGACAAGTCGCTTCCAGAGCTGTTCGCACCCGACTATGACCGGCGGCTTGAGGCTGCTCGTCAGCGACTTCGGCCGGAGGACTGACCGATCGGTATGAACCTTCACCTGGCCCCTGCGGGATGGGGCTCGTAGAAGGTGCCGTCGCGGAGCATCGCGAACAGCACGTCCGCCCGGCGTCTCGCGAGGCAGAGAAGGGCTTGGGTGTTTGTGTCCTGAACGCGGAAAGGGATCTGTTTGTAGGGCAGTTCCTGGAAGCGATGCTGTGCGAGAGATGAAGGTATGGCCCTTCGAAGTCGCCCTGCGGGGGGAGGCTTCAAACCACCTCATGCTGCGTTGGCTGAAGACCGTCGTGGTGAGCGATGAGGAAAAGGCATCCAAGAGGTGTCAGGTCGGTAGTTGTCAAGTCAAATGAGACGTTCGCGGTGCTATGAACCTTGTGGTTCGGGTTGCCTTCGTTTCGCCGGGTCGTTGATCCAGACCTGGCC
>NZ_JBHJUW010000271.1:0-4821 GCF_042268205.1 Streptomyces sp. NPDC056160 | reverse complement strand
CCGTACGGCCGCCGGATGATACGGCGGCCGTACGGCGTTCAGCGGGCGGGGCGGGTCAGCAGCCGATCAGGCGGGCGGCCAGGTAGCCCTCGATCTGGTCCAGGGAGACGCGCTCCTGCTTCATGGAGTCGCGCTCGCGGACGGTGACCGCGTTGTCGTCCAGGGTGTCGAAGTCGACCGTCACGCAGAACGGCGTGCCGATCTCGTCCTGGCGGCGGTAGCGGCGGCCGATGGCGCCGGCGTCGTCGAACTCGATGTTCCAGTTCTGGCGCAGCGCCTGGGCCAGGCCCTTGGCCTTGGGGGACAGCTCCGGGTTGCGGGAGAGCGGGAGCACCGCCGCCTTCACCGGGGCGAGGCGGTGGTCCAGGCGCAGCACCGTGCGCTTCTCCATCTTGCCCTTGGCGTTGGGCGCCTCGTCCTCGACGTAGGCGTCGAGGAGGAACGCCAGCATCGCGCGGCCGACACCGGCCGCGGGCTCGATGACGTAAGGCGTCCAGCGCTCGCCGGCCTCCTGGTCGTAGTAGGCGAGGTCCTGGCCGGAGGCCTTGGCGTGGGCGCCGAGGTCGTAGTCGGTGCGGTTGGCGACGCCCTCCAGCTCGCCCCACTCGTTGCCGCCGAACTGGAAGCGGTACTCGATGTCGGCGGTGCGCTTGGAGTAGTGGGAGAGCTTCTCCTTGGGGTGCTCGTACCAGCGCATGTTCTCTTCACGCAGGCCCAGGCCGGTGTACCAGTTCCAGCGCTGCTCCATCCAGTACTCGTGCCACTTCTCGTCCTCGCCCGGCTTGACGAAGAACTCCATCTCCATCTGCTCGAACTCGCGGGTGCGGAAGATGAAGTTGCCCGGCGTGATCTCGTTGCGGAACGACTTGCCCATCTGGGCGATGCCGAACGGCGGCTTGCGGCGCGAGGTGGTCTGCACCTGGGCGAAGTTGGTGAAGATGCCCTGGGCCGTCTCGGGACGCAGGTAGGCGACGGAGCCGGTGTCCTGGGTGGGGCCGAGGTGGGTGGAGAGCAGGCCGGAGAACTGCTTGGGCTCGGTGAACTGGCCCTTGTTGCCGCAGTTGGGGCAGTTGACGTCGGCCAGGCCGTTCTCCGGGAGGCGGTTGTGCTTGGCCTCGTAGGCCTCCTCCAGGTGGTCCGCGCGGAACCGCTTGTGACACGCGGTGCACTCGGTCAGCGGGTCCGTGAAGGTGGCGACGTGGCCGGAGGCGACCCAGACCTCGGTGGCCAGGATCACGGACGAGTCGATACCGACCACGTCCTCGCGCGACGTCACCATGTAGCGCCACCACTGGCGCTTGAGGTTCTCCTTCAGCTCGACGCCCAACGGCCCGTAGTCCCAGGCGGCGCGCTGGCCGCCGTAGATCTCACTGCAGGGGAATACGAAGCCACGGCGCTTGCTCAGGCTGACGATGGTGTCGATCTTGTCGGCGGCCACGGTGCTCTCTTCATTACGACGACGGGCGACGAAGCGAGACGCTTCAGAGCGAATGCTTCAGGGTACCGGCGGGGGCTCCCCCTCAATCAAATCGGTGTCGCTGGGCGGGCCGCCGCGGGCCGCGCGGGGCCTCCGACAAGCGATTGTTGACAACGGTTCCCATTTTTGTTGAAAATGACTTTCATGAACGCACGACGACACCTCATATCCGGGACCGCTCTCGCCGCGGCCTGCGCCCTCGGCCTCGGAGCCCTGACCGCCTGCTCCTCAGCCGACGCGGCCGGCGGCAGCGGGAGCGGGAAGTACGACGTCGTCGCGTCGTTCTATCCGATGGCCTTCCTCGCCGAGCGCATCGGCGGTGACCACGTCCACGTCACCAGCCTCACGCAGCCCGGCCAGGAGCCGCACGACCTGGAGATCAGCGCCAAGCAGACCGCCCAGCTCCAGGAGTCCGACGCCGTCCTCTACCTCAAGGGACTCCAGCCCTCCGTCGACGAGGCCGTGGCCCAGTCCGGGGTGAGGACCAAGGTCGACGCCGCCTCCCTCACCACGCTGGAGGAGCACGGCAACGAGGTCGGCGGCCACGCCGCCGCGCACGACACCCACCAGGGCGAGGAGTCCGGCGGCAAGGACCCGCACATCTGGCTCGACCCGGTCCGCTACGCACAGGTCGCCCAGGGCGTCGGCAAGGCCCTGGAGAAGGGCGACCCGGACCACGCGGCGGACTACCGCAAGAACACCGCCGCCCTGGTCGGACAGCTGAACCAGCTGGACACCCGCTTCAAGAACGGCCTCGCGCACACCACCTCGAAGGTCTTCCTCACCACCCACGCCGCCTTCGGCTACCTCGCCGAGCGCTACGGCCTGACCGAGGAGGCCATCAACGGCCTCGACCCGGAGTCCGAGCCCAGCGCCGCCCGGGTCAGGGACCTGGAGAAGATGGCGAAGGCCGACCACGTCACCACCGTCTTCTACGAGACGCTCGTCAGCGACAAGACCGCCCGGACCATCGCCGCCGACGCGGGCCTGAGGACCGACGTCCTCGACCCGCTCGAAGGCATCACGGAGAAGTCCCGGGGCACCGACTACTTCTCGGTCCAGGAGGCCAACCTCAAGGCGCTCCAGCAGGCCCTGGGCGCCAAGTGACCGACACCGCGGAGCAGACCATGGGCGAACCCGTCATAGCCATGCGCCAGGTGCGCGCCGACCTCGGCGCCCGCCCCGTGCTGCGCGGCATCGACCTCACCGTGCACCGCGGGGAGGTGGTCGCGCTGCTAGGCGCCAACGGTTCCGGCAAGTCGACGGCCGTACGCAGCCTCATCGGCCAGGTGCCGGTCAGCGGCGGCGAGATCGAGCTGTTCGGCACCCCGCGGCGCCGCTTTGGCGACTGGGCGCGCGTCGGCTACGTGCCGCAGCGCACCACCGCCGCGGGCGGCGTCCCGGCGACCGTCACCGAGATCGTCTCCTCCGGGCGGCTCTCCCGCACCCGCTTCGGCGTCTTCCGCGCGGCCGACCGCGCGGCCGTGCGCCGCGCCCTGGACCTGGTCGGCATGGCGGACCGCGCCAAGGACCCGGCCGACGCCCTCTCCGGCGGCCAGCACCAGCGCGTGCTGATCGCCCGCGCGCTCGCCGCCGCCCCCGAACTGCTGATCATGGACGAGCCGATGGCGGGCGTCGACCTGGCCAGCCAGGAGGTGCTGGCGCGGACGCTCGAGGAGCAGGTCGCCGCCGGTACGACGGTGCTGCTGGTGCTGCACGAGCTGGGCCCGCTGGAGCCGCTGATCGACCGGGCGGTCGTCCTGCGCGACGGCTGCGTCCTGCACGACGGGCCGCCCCCGAAAGCGGTGGGCCAGCACGCCCTGCCCGGCCACGACCACGTCCACCCCCACGACGCCGGTGCCGGCGCCGCGCCGATCCGCACGGGACTGCTGAGCTGATGGACTTCCTGAACTACGCCTTCATGCAGCGCGCGCTGCTGGCCGCCGTGCTGGTCGGCATCACCGCGCCCGCCGTCGGGATCTACCTCGTCCAGCGCCGCCAGGCGCTCATGGGCGACGGCATCGGCCACGTGGCGATGACCGGCGTCGGCCTCGGCTTCCTGCTGTCCGCCTCCCCCGTGTGGATGGCGACGGCGGTCTCCGTGCTCGGCGCGGTCCTCATGGAGCTGATCCGCTGGTACGGCCGCACCCGCGGCGACATCGCCCTGGCGATGCTCTTCTACGGCGGCATGGCGGGCGGTGTCATGTTCATCAACCTCGCCCCCGGCGGCTCCAACGCCAACCTGACGTCGTACCTCTTCGGCTCGCTCTCGACGGTCTCGCAGTCCGACGTCGTGGCGATCTGCCTGCTGGCGGCCTTCGTCGTGCTGGTCACGCTGGGACTGCGCCGCCAGTTGTTCGCGGTCAGCCAGGACGAGGAGTTCGCCCGTGTGACCGGCCTGCCGGTGCGCGCCCTGAACCTGCTGACGGCCGTCACGGCGGCGGTGACGGTGACGGTCGCGATGCGCGTGGTCGGGCTGCTGCTCGTCTCCGCGCTCATGGTGGTCCCGGTGGCCGCCGCCCAGCAGCTCACCCGCAGCTTCGCCGCGACCTTCGCCGTCGCCGTCGCCATCGGCGTGAGCGTGACGATCGGCGGCACGGTCACCTCGTACTACCAGGACGTGCCCCCCGGTGCGACGATCGTCCTGCTGACCATCGCCGCGTTCATCGCCCTCACCGCGCTCGCCACGCCCCTGGCCCGGCGCCGCGCCCGGACGCTCGCCGCGGCACGGGCCGCGGGCGACCCCGCGGAGTGCGCGATTCCCGGCGCCCGGGACGCCGCGGACCCGATCGGCGTCTGACCGGGTCCTGCCGGGGCTGGCACAATGGCCCCGGCAGGCGCAGACGTGAGGAGGCATCCGGTGACGACCGCAGGACAGCCCGTGAAGGGCCGCGCCACCCGGCAGCGCGCCGCCGTCGCGGCAGCCCTCGACGAGGTCGACGAGTTCCGCAGCGCGCAGGAACTGCACGACATGCTCAAGCACAAGGGCGACTCGGTGGGCCTGACCACCGTCTACCGCACCCTGCAGAACCTCGCCGACGCCGGCGAGGTCGACGTGCTGCGCACCTCCGACGGCGAGTCCGTCTACCGCCGCTGCTCGACCGGCGAGCACCACCACCACCTGGTCTGCCGCGTCTGCGGCAAGGCGGTCGAGGTGGAGGGGCCCGCCGTGGAGAAGTGGGCGGAGGCGATCGCGGTGGAGCACGGCTTCGTCAACATCGCCCACACGGTGGAGATCTTCGGCACGTGCGCGGAGTGCGCGGCGGCCTCCGGCGGCTGAGCGGGACGCTGCCGCGCGGGGTGCGGTGATCCTGAGCGGGGTGCCGGGGCGGCGGCCCCGGCAC
>NZ_JBHJUW010000270.1:0-4870 GCF_042268205.1 Streptomyces sp. NPDC056160 | reverse complement strand
GGGCAGAAGCCATTCGTGACGAACCCCCGCCCGCTACACTCCCACCGCTCGACGTTTCCCCAGGTCAAGCCACGAAGTACTGCTGGAGTACTAGGAGAAGCAGCGCGAAGACAATCAGCACACCGTTGTACCTCATTCCATCTCTCACTGCCTGACGGTTGCTCGTTCGGGGTGTGTGTCGGCATTCGGGGCCGTCGGTTTCTGGGGTTGGGCCGGGTTGCGCCGTCCGGGGAGCCACCAGTTCCAGCGGCCCATGAGGCGCATGGAGGCCGGCACGAGCAGGAGTCGTACGAGGGTGGCATCGAGGAGGATGGCGACGGCCATGCCGAATCCGAGTTGCTGGATGGGGACGATGCCGGCGAATCCGAAGGCCCCGAAGACGGCGACCATCAGCAGTGCGGCGCCTGAGATCAGGGGCGCGGTCTGGGTGAGGCCGCGGGCCACGGATGCCGTGTTGTCTCCGGTTGCCAGATACTCTTCGCGGACCCGGTCGAGGAGGAAGACCTCGTAGTCGGTACTGAGGCTGAACAGCAGCGCCAGCAGCAGTACGGGGACGAAGTTCTGCAGGTAGTTCGTCTGCTCGAAGTGCAGCAGCCCGGTAGCCATGCCGCGCTGGAAGACGAGTACCAGGACGCCGTAGGTCGCGGCGATCGACAGCAGGTTCATGGCGATGGCCTTCAGCGGCAGCAGCAGCGACCGGAAGGTCAGCAGAAGGACGAGGTACACCGCGGCCAGCATGACCACGATGACGATCGGCAGGCCGTCCTGGATGACGCGGTTGGCGTCGAGTCCCTCGGCCGTTTCGCCGCCGATCGAGGCGTTCAGCGATGTGGGGAGCCTGTCCGCCTCGTCCTGGACGCGGCTCAGCAGATTCCGCGCGGCGTCGCTGGATGCCTTGGTGTCCGGGATGACTTCGAAGACGACGGTCCGGTTGTCATCGGCGACGTAATGGCGGATCGTGGCCCGGGCGTCGCCCGGCAGCCGGTCCATGACGGGGCCGGCAAGGGCCGCGAAGGGGGCCTTGGGGGAAACCGCCTGCAGCGCGGGCAGGGCCGAGTCGACCCGTTCGATGTGCGGGAGCTGCGCCAGGCGGTTGCTGAACTCGGTCAGCTCCTCGGCCTGCGCCGACTCGTCGAGGGGCTTCTTCGACGTGATGACTGCCTGGATGGGCGAGGTGGTGCCGCCCCCGAAGGCGTCCTGTATGTGGTCGTAGCCGACCCGGACCTGTGAGGTACTCGGGAGGATACGGGCGTCGGGGGAGAACGTGCGCAGCTGCGTGGCCGGCGCGGCCAGTGCGAGCAGAGCGATGCTGGTCGCGGCGAGGAAGAGTACCGGGCGAGCCATGACCTTCAGGGCGATGCGGTACCAGCGGCTGGACTCGTCGCCTGTTGCTGCGTCCGGGTTCGGACGGCGGCGGGGGAGGCGTATGCGGCCAGCGTTGATCCGGTCTCCCAGGAGGTGCAGCAGAACCGGGAGAAAGAGGACGGCGGTCAGCACGGAGAAGGCGACGACCACGGTGGCGCCGAGGGCGAGGGAGAAGATGACGTTGAGGTCGATGAGGAACAGCGTGCACATCGCAAGAATAATGGTCACGCCGGAGGCGAGGACAGTGTGCCCGGAGGTGCGCAGGGTGGCGGCGACGGCGGTTTCGACGCTCTGTCCCCTGGCGAGCTGCTCCTTGAATCGGGTGATCATGAAGAGGGAGTAGTCCACTCCGACGCCCAGCCCCAGCATGGTGGCTGCGTTCTCCACGAACACCGACAGTTCGTAGTACTGGGAGATCGGTGCCAGCAGGCCGAGTGTAAAGACGATCGCGGATACGCCCACCGCGAGCGAGACCAGGGCCGCGGCGACGCTACGGAAGAGGAGCAGCAGGATCACGATGATCAGGGGCATCGTGATCAGCTCTGCCTTGGCCAGGCCCTCCTGACTGAGGGCGTTGACCTCGCCCCAGAAGGAGGAAGGGCTTACCAGGGAGACCTCGAGTCCCTTGCCCTCGAAGCGGTCCGTCAGGTTCTTCTGGATGGTGGGGAGCTCGCGGCGTGCGGTGCCATCGTCGAGGTAGAGAGCAAGCGAGTCGATGGCTGTCCGATGGTCGTCGCCGGCGTACGGGGACCTGTTCTCGGCAGAGAGCGTGGTCCATCCGTTGATGTCCGTGACCTTCAGCGTCTCGTTCGCCTTGACGTATCGGGCGACGTCACGGGCCCGTTCGGCAAACGGCGCACTGTCTGTGGTGTGCAGCTTGTCGTGAATGACGAGGGTGACAGTGGTCTTGCCTCGGCCCTTGAATCCGTGTTCGAGCTGGTGTGCGGCCTTGGCCGAGTCGGACCCAGACACGTACCAGCCGCCCCCGCTCAGCGAGTTGGCGATCGACGAGGCGCCGACTCCACTGACGGCCAGGGCTGCCAGCCACAGCGCCAGCAGCACCCAACGCCCCTTGCCGATCAACCGAGAGGCTCGGGCTGCGAAGTCGCCGGGGGAAGGCGGGGATGAGGTGTGCGAAGTCATGTGAAGCCTCACGCTGGAGGAGCTGGGGAGAATGCTGGGCAATGACAGGCGTCGGGCTTTGACCGACTCAGAGTCGGTGACTTACGGTCGGTCAGTATTCTTGGAGGTCATATGGGAGTCAAGTCTCGGCGCGCCGAGTGCGCCGCGATGACACGCGCCGCGTTGCTCGATGCGGCCGCGGAGCTCTTCGCCGAGAAAGGTTTCGACGTCACGACCATCGATGAGATCGCCACCGCTGCGCGTGTGAGCAAGGGGGCCGTTTACCACCACTTCGCCGACAAACGGGCCATTTTCGACGAGGTTTTCCGGGTCAGCCAGGGGGAGGTTCTGACGCACGTCAGGAAGGACGTCACCGCGGCGGCCGGTGCCGACAAAGATCAGCCGCCGTGGCTGGTCGCCGTGACCGCCGTACAGGTCTTCCTGGACAGCTATGTCGCCGACGCCCGCAAGCGGTCGCTGCTGCGGCAGTCTGCCGGTGTGCTCGGTGTCCACCGTTGCCGGGAGATCGACGACGAGCTGGCGCTTCCTCTGGTACTGGGGCTTCTGGAAGCGCTGCAGGCCCGTGGAGAGCTCCAGGATGTGTCGATTAAGATGGCAGGTGCAGTGATCTTCGGGACGCTGTGCGAGGCAGCGACATCGCTGGCTCTTGCCGACGACCACGAAAAGGCCGGCCGTGAAGCATCCCAGGTCGTCGGCTACATGTTGTCCGGCCTGCTCAAGAAGGCCTCTTGACGGCACGAAGGGGCATCAACAGGAAAGCAGCGGTTGCGGTTCACGAACGAGCGGGCCCGTAACCCCCAGGGGATCGGGGTCACGGGCCCGCGCAACAGCCCTCAGTCGACTTCGCGAACGGTCAACTACGGGCTCTGGCGAGGGAGGCGAGCTCGCGCACGCCGCCGAGCAGGGTGAAGGGGCGCTGCACTGCTGCACTCCACCGGTCCGCGGTGCGGCGTGTGGCCCGGTGCACGTCCCACGCGACGTGGCGGCGTACAGGTTCCCCGGCGAGGATCTCGGCCACCATCCGGGCGCTGAGCGCGCCGAACTGCAGGGACGCGTAGACGAGTTGCGGAACGCTGTAGTCCGTCTCGCCCAGGTGGTCACGGGCGTTCCGCAGCATTTCCAGGGGGATGAAGCGCACCGGGATCGCTTTGAACAGGAGGGACCACACCATCGCCTGGTCAACCATGGCCGAGGTGATCTTCCCGTCGAACGGGCGTCCTTCGGGTTTTCGGTAGTCGTAGAACCGGATGTACTGGGTGCCGGCCATGTCGTATCCGGTCAGCACCGGCCGGCGGGCGCGCGCCGCGGCCTCGTGGAGAGAGTACTTCGCGCGCCATCCGGGCCGTTCGGTGACATCGACACCGTCGATGACCACAGCACACCTGTCGACCAAATCCTGGGCGTTGTCCGCTGTGACGCCGTTGGTCACCACTTCCACGCGGGCGTGCGGGTTGATCTCCATGACCCGCCTGGCCGCGACCTCGGCCTTGTGTCTGCCGATGTCGGTGAACGCTGCGTGCTGACGGTTGAGGTTGTTCAGCTCGAACTCGCCGACGTCGACCAGGACGAAGTTCTGGACACCGAGGCGGGCCAGGGGTTCCACCGCGGCGCCCCCGGTAGAGCCGCAGCCAGCGATCAGGATCCGCGCCTGGGACAGTTCCTCCTGCGCCCGGTCGGATATGAAATCGCGGTTGCGTTCCGTGAACTCCTCGTAGAACTCCCGCAGCATGACGCCTTCCGCCATCAGGCAGCCATCCTTCCGGGGATCTCCCGGCGTTTCACGGTCCCGGACAGCTCTGCCATGAGTCCCCGCAGAGCACGGATCGGCGAGGCATCTACGATGGCCTGTTCGAGGAGCTTCCCGCGCTTCGCGACTTCTTCGGCATTCGGGACCCACGCGCAGAAGGGGAGTACCTTCTCGCGCGCGATGTACATGGGGTGCATGAGGTCCTGCCGGCTCAGTGACGGTGTGGTGCCTGTCAGCAGATGCACATCGAGTCCGAGGAGCATGAGGTGCCGCAGCGCAACGTGCTCTTCCACATCGCCGACCAGCAGCCTGACCGAGCCGTTCTCTGCCTGGATAGCCATGGTGATCCCGGCCAGCAGTTCCAGTGTGATCCGCAGACGCAGGGCGCGATCGGTTACGTCATGCGCCCCTATGAAACGTTTCACCTCCCTGATCTCGTGCGTGGTCAGGTCCGCCGCGTCGGGCAGCACGGCCTGGAGGCGTATGGCGTGTGCCTCCTCGCAGGGGAATAAGTGCCGGTTCGGGTCTTCGAAGTTGAGCGGTGCAAGGTCGGTGGCCGCTGACTGCCCGTCACGGTCTGTGACGGGTGGGGTGGTTGTCGGCCCTGGATGTAGG
>NZ_JBHJUW010000269.1:0-5094 GCF_042268205.1 Streptomyces sp. NPDC056160 | reverse complement strand
ATCGACCGGACCACCTACAAGGCCACCATCAGCATCAACATGCTCACAACCGACCCTTGACACGGCCCAGACCGCCCTAACTGAACGGCGTTGCCCCTAGGGGACGGGGGGCTGGCCCTACCCCGCACGGTCCGGGCCCGAGGCAACCGGGATCAGGGAGAGACGGCGGTCGCGACGATGGCGATGATCACGAAGATGGCGAGGAACGAGCCGAAGACCATCAGCATCTTCTTCTGGCTGTTCTTCGGGTTGGGGTCGAGCACAGGCTGCATGGCCCCAGTTTCGCACCTTCGTCCCGCGCGAACGCGCCGGGGGCGCCTCAGCGCGTCGCCTCGTCCTCCACGGTGCGGTCCCGGCCCGCCACCCAGCCCACCACCATCTGCGGGATCATGAGGCCGCACATGAGCGCGATGGGCACGCCCCAGCCGCCGCTGCTCTGGTTCAGGACCCCGACCAGCAGCGGCCCGGGGATGGATATCAGGTAGCCCGTGCTCTGGGCGAACGCCGACAGCTGGGCCACACCGGCGCCGCTGCGGGCCCGCATGCCGACCATGGTGAGGGCCAGCGGGAAGGCGCAGTTCGAGACGCCGAGCAGCACGGCCCAGGCCCAGGCTCCGCCGGCCGGTGCCAGGTACAGGCCCGCGTATCCGGCGAGGCCGCACACGCCGAGCGCGAGGACGATGGGGCCCTGGTGGGGCAGCCGGGTGGCCAGGCGCGGGATGACGAAGGCCAGCGGTACGCCCATCACCATGGTGACGGCGAGCAGCAGTCCGGCGGTGCCGGCGGACACGCCCGCGTCGCGGAAGATCTGCGCCATCCATCCCATGGTGATGTAGGCGGCGGTGGCCTGGAGTCCGAAGAAGACCGCCAGCGCCCAGGCGGTACGGCTGTGGGTGATCCGCAGGGCCGGGGCCTCCTCGCGCGCGGACGTCCCGGCGGCGGGCGTCTGCCCGGACTCCTGGGGCGTCTGTCGTCCGGCGTCCTGGGCGGCGGGTGCCGCGCCGCGGTCGCGGACCAGCGGCAGCCACGGGAGGACGGCGGCCAGGGCGATCACCGCCCACACGGCCAGACCCGGCTGCCAGTCACCGCCGAGCGCGTTGGTCAGCGGCACGGTCGCGGCGGCGGCGGTCGAGGTGCCGAGAGCGAGGGCCATCGAGTACAGGCCGGTCATCGAGCCGACCCGGTCGGGGAACCAGCGCTTGACGATGACGGGCATCAGGACGTTGCTGACGGCGATGCCCATGAGGGCGAGGGCGCTGGCGGCCAGGAACCCGGCCGTGCCGCCGGCGTAGGGGCGGACGAGCAGTCCGGCGCCGATCGCGGCCATGCCCGCGCACACCACGGCGGCGGGCCCGAAGCGGCGCGCGAGCCGGGGTGCCATGACACCGAAGACGGCGAAGCAGAGCGGGGGCACGGAGGTGAGCACCCCGGCCACGCTGCCGCTCATCCCGAGCCCGTCGCGGACCTCTTCGAGGAGGGCGCCGAGGCTGGTGATGGCGGGGCGCAGGTTCAGCGCGGACAGCACGATGCCGATGACGACCAGGCGCGTCGCCCACGCGCGCGTGGCGGGCGTCCGGGGTGCGGGGGCGGCCGCGGGCGCCCGGTCGGCGGCGGTCGCGGCCGGGTCGTGCCGCTCGGTCGGTGACGTCGGCGTCCGGGTTGTTTCCTCACGTGCCATGAGGCCCATCATAGAATGATGGGATGATTGACTGTCCAGTCCGTCCATGGTCCGGGACCCCGCTCCCGGGCCACGCCCGCGAAGGTGTGCCATGCCTCTGAGCCATCCGCGCCGCTCGGTGCTGTCCGAGCAGGTCATCGCGGCCCTGCGGAGCCAGATCGCCTCGGGCGAGTGGCCGGTCGGCTCGCGCATCCCGACCGAGCCCGAACTGGTGGAGCAGCTCGGCGTCGCCCGCAACACGGTCCGCGAGGCGGTTCGCGCGCTCGCCCACAACGGCCTGCTGGACATCCGCCAGGGGTCCGGCACGTACGTCGTGGCCACCAGTGAGCTGGCGGGTGTGATGCAGCGCCGGTTCGCCGGCGCGGACCCGCGACACATCGCCGAGCTGCGTTCCACGCTGGAGTCGGCCGCGGCGAAGCTGGCCGCCACGAGGCGCGGCGAGAAGGACCTCAAGCAGCTCGACGCGCTGCTCGTGCGCCGGGAGGAGGCGTGGGAGACCGGGGACGCGGAGGCGTTCGTGGCGGCGGACGCCACCTTCCACCTGGCGGTGGTGGCCGCCTCGCACAACGACGTCATGACGGCGATGTACGCGGACCTGGGCGAGGTCCTGCGGGACGCGCTGCGCGCCGACGTGGGCGCGGAACTGAGTGCGCGGGCGCACATGGACCACACGCCGCTGGTCGACGCGATCCGCGTGGGCGACGCGGAGGCCGCCGCCGCCGAGGCCGCGAGCTACCCGTTCCAGTGCCGTCCGGGGTGGGTCGCCCCGGCCGGGCGGGGGTGAGGCGTACCGAGCGGAACCCCCAAAGGGCTGGGCGGCCCGGCGCGGAACGGCTCGGCCCGGTCCGCCTCGTCCGCGCGCACACGCGCGCGTGTGCGCGCGGACGAGGCGGACCGGGCCGAGCCGTTCCGCGCCGGGCCGCCCAGCCCTTTGGGGGTTCCGCTCGGTACGCCTCACCCCCGCCCGGCCGGGGCGACCCACCCCGGACGGCACTGGAACGGGTAGCTCGCGGCCTCGGCGGCGGCGGCCTCCGCGTCGCCCACGCGGATCGCGTCGACCAGCGGCGTGTGGTCCATGTGCGCCCGCGCACTCAGTTCCGCGCCCACGTCGGCGCGCAGCGCGTCCCGCAGGACCTCGCCCAGGTCCGCGTACATCGCCGTCATGACGTCGTTGTGCGAGGCGGCCACCACCGCCAGGTGGAAGGTGGCGTCCGCCGCCACGAACGCCTCCGCGTCCCCGGTCTCCCACGCCTCCTCCCGGCGCACGAGCAGCGCGTCGAGCTGCTTGAGGTCCTTCTCGCCGCGCCTCGTGGCGGCCAGCTTCGCCGCGGCCGACTCCAGCGTGGAACGCAGCTCGGCGATGTGTCGCGGGTCCGCGCCGGCGAACCGGCGCTGCATCACACCCGCCAGCTCACTGGTGGCCACGACGTACGTGCCGGACCCCTGGCGGATGTCCAGCAGGCCGTTGTGGGCGAGCGCGCGAACCGCCTCGCGGACCGTGTTGCGGGCGACGCCGAGCTGCTCCACCAGTTCGGGCTCGGTCGGGATGCGCGAGCCGACCGGCCACTCGCCCGAGGCGATCTGGCTCCGCAGGGCCGCGATGACCTGCTCGGACAGCACCGAGCGGCGCGGATGGCTCAGAGGCATGGCACACCTTCGCGGGCGTGGCCCGGGAGCGGGGTCCCGGACCATGGACGGACTGGACAGTCAATCATCCCATCATTCTATGATGGGCCTCATGGCACGTGAGGAAACAACCCGGACGCCGACGTCACCGACCGAGCGGCACGACCCGGCCGCGACCGCCGCCGACCGGGCGCCCGCGGCCGCCCCCGCACCCCGGACGCCCGCCACGCGCGCGTGGGCGACGCGCCTGGTCGTCATCGGCATCGTGCTGTCCGCGCTGAACCTGCGCCCCGCCATCACCAGCCTCGGCGCCCTCCTCGAAGAGGTCCGCGACGGGCTCGGGATGAGCGGCAGCGTGGCCGGGGTGCTCACCTCCGTGCCCCCGCTCTGCTTCGCCGTCTTCGGTGTCATGGCACCCCGGCTCGCGCGCCGCTTCGGGCCCGCCGCCGTGGTGTGCGCGGGCATGGCCGCGATCGGCGCCGGACTGCTCGTCCGCCCCTACGCCGGCGGCACGGCCGGGTTCCTGGCCGCCAGCGCCCTCGCCCTCATGGGCATCGCCGTCAGCAACGTCCTGATGCCCGTCATCGTCAAGCGCTGGTTCCCCGACCGGGTCGGCTCGATGACCGGCCTGTACTCGATGGCCCTCGCTCTCGGCACCTCGACCGCCGCCGCCGCGACCGTGCCGCTGACCAACGCGCTCGGCGGTGACTGGCAGCCGGGTCTGGCCGTGTGGGCGGTGATCGCCCTGGCCGCCGTCCTCCCGTGGCTGCCGCTGGTCCGCGACCGCGGCGCGGCACCCGCCGCCCAGGACGCCGGACGACAGACGCCCCAGGAGTCCGGGCAGACGCCCGCCGCCGGGACGTCCGCGCGCGAGGAGGCCCCGGCCCTGCGGATCACCCACAGCCGTACCGCCTGGGCGCTGGCGGTCTTCTTCGGACTCCAGGCCACCGCCGCCTACATCACCATGGGATGGATGGCGCAGATCTTCCGCGACGCGGGCGTGTCCGCCGGCACCGCCGGACTGCTGCTCGCCGTCACCATGGTGATGGGCGTACCGCTGGCCTTCGTCATCCCGCGCCTGGCCACCCGGCTGCCCCACCAGGGCCCCATCGTCCTCGCGCTCGGCGTGTGCGGCCTCGCCGGATACGCGGGCCTGTACCTGGCACCGGCCGGCGGAGCCTGGGCCTGGGCCGTGCTGCTCGGCGTCTCGAACTGCGCCTTCCCGCTGGCCCTCACCATGGTCGGCATGCGGGCCCGCAGCGGCGCCGGTGTGGCCCAGCTGTCGGCGTTCGCCCAGAGCACGGGCTACCTGATATCCATCCCCGGGCCGCTGCTGGTCGGGGTCCTGAACCAGAGCAGCGGCGGCTGGGGCGTGCCCATCGCGCTCATGTGCGGCCTCATGATCCCGCAGATGGTGGTGGGCTGGGTGGCGGGCCGGGACCGCACCGTGGAGGACGAGGCGACGCGCTGAGGCGCCCCCGGCGCGTTCGCGCGGGACGAAGGTGCGAAACTGGGGCCATGCAGCCTGTGCTCGACCCCAACCCGAAGAACAGCCAGAAGAAGATGCTGATGGTCTTCGGCTCGTTCCTCGCCATCTTCGTGATCATCGCCATCGTCGCGACCGCCGTCTCTCCCTGATCCCGGTTGCCTCGGGCCCGGACCGTGCGGGGTAGGGCCAGCCCCCCGTCCCCTAGGGGCAACGCCGTTCAGTTAGGGCGGTCTGGGCCGTGTCAAGGGTCGGTTGTGAGCATGTTGATGCTGATGGTGGCCTTGTAGGTGGTCCGGTCGAT
>NZ_JBHJUW010000268.1:0-5194 GCF_042268205.1 Streptomyces sp. NPDC056160 | reverse complement strand
GCGAGCCCCGATCACCTACGAGATCACCGTCCACCCAACATCAACTACCCTGGCCCGAGCCGCATAGACGTGTTCAAACTCCGGGGTCAAGGCCCGCCCCGTCCTCGCCCGGCTTGTTGAGCGCCAGGACCACGGCGCCGGCCTGGTCCTGCCAGAAGTGCCACGGCCCCCCGTCCGCAGGAGCCTGCCCGGTGAGCGGGGCCAGGGAGGCGTACTGCGGGAAGGCATCGATCTCGGCCTGCCCGGCGCCGCCGTAGGGGGAGAGAGCGACCGCCGCCATCAAGGAGCCGGCGACCGGGAACGCGGTCGGCTGAGCGATCAACTGCGGTACTTTGCGTGTCTGTTGGCTCACCCACCGAGTCTAGGGGTGCAGCCCGCACCGACCGACAGGAGACCCGGATCATGGACGTTCCACCCGCCCCCACCGCTGCCGGTGAGCAGCACATCGCAGACCTGCGGGCCGCGCTCCAGCGCGTGCTGCCCCTGCTCAGCTTCTACGCCGGACGGGAAGCCGCCGACTCCCACCCCGAACAGACCGCCCTGCTGCTCCGCGCCGCCGATGAGGTGGCGGACGTCCTGGCGCGCACCGCCCCCGCATGACCGGCCGGGGACACGAGAAAGAGGGTTGGTCACCACCAGGTGGTGACCGACCCTCTGTCTGTCCTGCGCCCGATCGCTACCAGCGCATGCCGAGGCTGGTCCATGCCGCGCGCTGCTCATCGGACAGCTTGTCCGCCCGGCGCCGGGTGTTGTCGACGACGGTACCGAGCTTGATCTCGGTCCCGTCCGGCAGCACCTCCACCGCCTTCCTCGGCACCCGCAGGTGTCCCTCCCGTTCGAAGAACTGCCGCGCCGCCGCCAAGTTCACCGCCCGCGCTGCCTCCCGCCGGCCCACCGGCCGCGCCGCCGCCCCGACCCCGGGGGGAGCGGGCTCCAGGCCCAGGGACTCCAGGAGGTACTGCTGTGCGGGCATGAGCCGGTCCCACCCGGTGCGCTGCGCCGTCACCCAGGCGCCCAGGTCTTCGCCCTGCACGATGACCTGCCCCGCTGCCTGGGCGAGCGGGCCCCCCGCCCGGACGTGTGCCTGACACAACCGGTAGACCCGCTGCCACCCCGCACCCCACACCGGACACCACCCCGCATCGATCGCTTCCAGCGCCTCCCTACGGCTCTCTGGCAGCTCCCCAGTGCTGGGCACGCCCGTTTCCCCCGCCGCGCGCCGCGCGGCGTTCACAGCGGCCTTCCGGGCCGCCTGCCGCTGGTTCTTCGCCCACGTCCCGATGGGCTGCCCCTCCCACACGGCGGTGGCCGGCGGGACGAAGTGCCCGTGCGCTGCGGCATAGGAGCGGGCGACCGCGAGCATGCCGTCCCACTCCGTGTAGACCGACCACACCATGCCGAGCTTCTCCAACTCGGCCACCCGCTCAGCCTCCAGCGTCCCCGCCGCGTAGTACCGGCGCTGATCCGCCAACCACGCCCCCAACGGATGCCCACCGATTCCTGCCCAGTCCTCCGGGGTCCGGTATGAGACAACCTCTAAGGATCACTGCATGATCGATGCGCTGAGCTGTTGGTCTAGTGATCGTTGCAGGATTTTCGTTGTTGTGACGTGTCGACCTGAGCTGGGGTTTCGGCAGAGGTTGAGGAGCCAGAGAGGCTCCTGAAGTGCGAGTTCAGTGATTGCTTTGGAATGTGGTGATCGTCGCAGTATTTCCTATTGCCGGGCACCGGTAGGGTGCGGGCAGTCCTGGGGCATCGCTGGTCCGGTGGTTTCGTGCGGCCCGCACCGGGCTGTACGGCGGCCTGGTGGAGGCGGAGGCCGGGAGCGGGGGAGGGGTCGTGTCCGAAGCGCGGATCGTCCCGGACATCGACGACTTGGTGCGCCGTTTCCCCCGCATCGGGAAGACGTGGCCGCAGTTCGAGGAGGAGCTGGCCGGGTTCCCTTGGGGGCCCAACTGGTGTTTCTCACGGAAGGTGGGGATCCGGAGGTGCTGGACGGGCGAGTTCCTATCACGTCCTGAGTGACGGTTCCATCTGGCGGGCATCGGCCTCGACCAGCGTCAACTCCCCAGATGACGCCGCATCCTGCACTGCGGTGGTGGACTTCCTGTACGCCGCACTGGATGGGAGGGCAATCCACGGGTTCTACCTGCATCTGGCAGATATCGGGGGCGTCAGCGCCGACGCTGTCGAGGCTCTAGGCTGAAGCTGAGGCAGTACGCGCCCATCTTGCTGGCGGCCGCGGGCCGCTGCGGCAGCCTCGGCCCGCAAAGAGGCCGCGCTGGAGGTCGAGAACCGGATGCTCCTCGAACAGAACGCCGTCCTTCGGCGCGACATCGAGGAGGCGCGGGCTCAGCTCCGTGCGCTACGCGTCCAAGAACTCGGTGCTCTTACCCGCGACGGCCTCGGCCTCCCAGCTTTGATCCCCGCACTTTCCCGAGGGATGGTGACGGTCAGTTGCAGACGGTCACTCTCCTCTTCCCAGGATGCCGCTAGTGGGTGGAGATTGCATCTCACGATGCGTGCCAGCACGAGGGCTTGCAGCGTCGAAGTAGTAGCGCCGCCTCGTTCGTGCATGAGTGGAGTAGACCATCTCCGCGCTGGCGTCGCTGGCGTCATCGACACCTGGGGGCACGCACGTACAAGCCATCTATCCAACGTCGTCGTCACCATCGACGCGCTGACAGTCCGACGCCAACTATCGGGCACACCATTGACTCATAGGTAATGCCCTCCCTGGCCTGCATGAAGAACCGTCAGCGGTGCACAGAAGGAGCCGGACGGCCGCTCCACCGTCCGCGTCCACACCGGCATCGGCCACGACTCCCGCCACGACGTCTACCAGGACCGCCGCGCCTACGTCTGGAACAACACCACCGGCACCGCAACCCTGCGCGGGACTGTACGGGCCCCAGTGAAGTCACAAGATCTGGCTGGAAACGAGGGCCATGGGTCACGGCCAGGCGCTGGCGGCGAGCCGCGACCGGTCGCCTGATGGCATGAGCTACGGGACGTCGGCTTGGAAGAAGAGAGTTTGTACGGCTTCGGAAGGCTGGCTGGTTTCGCTGTTCAGGATGTGGGCGGTGTAGTGGAGCCAGATCTCGCCTGTGATCCTTTTCCGCGCTCCAAGGAGTCCTTCCTGCTCGGCCCAGGCTCGGACGGGTGTTTCTGTGAGCAGGCTGTCGGTTCCCAAGAAGTCGGTGCGGCCTGCGTGTGCAAGCCGGTAGGAGGCGGTGTAGCGGCCTGGGACGCGCCCGGCGCTGCCGACAGGATGCCCGTGCTCGTGAGCCCAGGCGCGCACGGCTCTGGTCTCGTCAGGGGAGACGTGGATACGTGAGCGGCGTGTGGTTTCCGCGCGGCGACAGCCGCAACTGTTGGTGTTTGAGCTGGTGACCTGGGCCTGCACCCGTGTGACCCGCTGGCCGCAGCGGCACTCGTAGTCGCGGACGATCTCGCTGGGCTTATCGGGGTTGCGGTAGGGAGCCCCGACAGCGGTGAGCCAACTTCCTTCAGCCGGCGCGGTTGCCCTCAAAGCGCGGGGTTTCGGCTCGGGCCTCGGGCGTGGGATGCGCGGCGGTTTCAACTGGCCCCAGACAGCGGTGATGTACGCGTCCGCTTGGTGCTGGGCACGCGCCACACCCCCGGCGAGGTACGCGTCCAGCTCTGGGCATGCACCGGGGAAGCGCTCGCACAGAGCCTTCGCTACCGCGCCCGCCTGTTCCCAGGGTCCCGCTCGGTCGGGGACGGCAACGGACACGAGGCGTTCGCTCTCCAGCGGCTCGAGATCCCCCAGACGCACATGCACCATCAGATCCAGCAGCCCGGCTCTCACCAGGACTTGGCTTTTCTCCCGCTCGTCGCGGCGATTGTGGGCTTGCCGCAGCACAGAACTGTGGTGGAAGGCGCCGTCGTACTCCACTCCAACGGTCACGCCCACTCTGGTTAGGCGCAGCATGATGTCGACCTCGACGTCGCGGTAACGCCACTGGGCGGGCTTGAGCTCGTGAGGGATCGGCAGTTGGTGTGACGCGTAGTCCGGTACGCCATCGGGCAGCCGCGGATCCCGCACGCTTGGCTCTTGGAGATCGAAGAGGAAGGCGAGTTCGGCCGCGATCCTTACCTGCTCCTTGGAGATCCCTGCTGTAGAGCACTTTCCGCAGTCCTCGCCTCGGACACGGTTCAAAACCGTGGCCTTCCATCGGTGGCCGTGGCGGCAGGTCCACCACACCTTCTGATATGCGTCCTCGCCCGCGCGTTGCGTCCGGCGGGAGGCATTGTGCGCGGTGGTGGACATCACTGCGGGATCCAGACCAGGATCGTCCAGTTGTTCTGCCAATTCCGGGAACCACCGCTGCAAGCTGTTCGTGGCGTCGATGACGTAGCCGGCGCATACCAGGCAGCCGTCCTGCTGCAGCACGCGACTCTTGACTTCCGCCTCGAATCGGTGCTCGACTTTTTCCCACAGGCCAGTCTCGGGGTCGACCGCCCAGGTGCGGCACAACCACGGCACGCGCGTGTGGGTGCCGTAGGCGACCGTCTCAGGTGGTTCAAGGCCCACGTACTGGTCTGCCAGGGTCGGCAGGTCTGCCAGGCTCGTCAATTTCCGGCATGCGGGACAGCCGGCACCGGCCTGCACGCGATCCTTCGGCCAAGCCGGCCATGCCGGATGCTCGTCGGGGTATAGCGGGCACCGCCATAGGTACGGGCTTGGTACCCCAACCTTCTGGGCTGTGGCCAAGACATCCGTCGGGCGGCCAGGATTACCCGGATGCCACTGCACAGCGATCTCGGGAATGTCTGCAACCTTCGTCTCACCCCGCCCGCCGGTGCGATGCGACCACCGGCCTTGTACTGCTTGCTTGTGCGTATCCCAAAACGAGTTCGCCTCGGCTTGGCGACTCTGAGCCGCCTCCAGCTCCTTTGATAGACGGTGGCCACGTTCCTTGTTGGCTTGGTTCCAGTACTCCCGCATGACCTGCGACATACGGAGTCGGTCCTCGCGGCTTCCACTGCCCACGTCCAGCGGTTCCGGTGGCTGCAGCCGAGCCACCTGCTGCGGACGGTGGTTCCGGGTACTACCGCCGGTGGCGTCATCCATGACTAGTGTCCCGAGTCTTGGGAGGACTGCATATCTAGGATTTGGGGTTCGGTAGGCGGTTCAGGTAGCCGGCGAGGCGTTCGAGGATCTCGTCGG
>NZ_JBHJUW010000267.1:0-5227 GCF_042268205.1 Streptomyces sp. NPDC056160 | reverse complement strand
GGGGCTTGTGGGATTGGTTTTTGTTTATATGACAGTGGGGGGGCACGCCCCGGTGCCTGCCACCCCACCCCTTCGCTACGCCGTCGCGGCTGTCACTCGCCGTCCTTCTTCTGCGGGAGGATCTGCCATTCCTGGTCGTCGCTCGTGGAGCAGTAGAACAGGGTGAGGTTGGTGTCGTTGACGCCGTCGCCGTTGCCCGCCACGTCGAGGCACAGGTTCTGGCTGGCGAAGTTGCGGATCCAGTAGGCGCCGCTCTTCTGCTTGTCCACCCACCACAGCTGGTTGTCGGCCTGGGTGGGGTTGCACATGTACTCCATGATCGGGGACCGCACGGGAGCGGCGTCGTAGCCGGTCACGTCCATGCAGAACCTGTCCTTGACGTTGCGGATCAGGAAGAGGGGGGTGCCGCCGGGGCCGCCCCTGGCGTCCGTCACGTCCAGGTCCCACAACTGGTTGTCGTGCGAGGTCCCGTCGCAGTCGTACTCGCGCACCGGCCCGGCCTTCGTGCCGTTGTCGTAGCCCGGGATGTCCGCGCACTTCTTGGTCGTGGTGTTGCGCAGCAGCACGTTCTCGGCGGGCACCACCGGCTTGGGCTTCTTCTTCTTCGCGGGCGCGCCTCCGCCGCCTCCGCCGTCGCCGCCGCCGCCCTTGGCCTCCTCGGTGTTCTGCGGGGCCTCGGGCTGCTGCGGCTGCTCGGGGGACGGGGGCGGCGGCGCGGGGGCCAGGGCCGGGCTCGAACTCGGGGACGGTGCGAGCGTGGTGCCGGCCTCGGCGACCTTCTCGTTGGCGCCGGTGGCGACCCTTGGCTTGTAGGCGATCCAGAGCATCACGAAGGTGATGGACAGGGCCAGCAGCACGCCGAAGAACGTGGCGAGCCAGCGCGGCAGGAAGCCGCGCTGCACGTAGGTGCCGTCCACGGGCAGGGCGTTCGCGCCCGAGCGCTGGACTGCCAGGGTGTACGGCCGCTGCTCCTTGGCCCCGAACCAGATGATCTTCCGCGGCTTCAGGGTGGCCTTGACGAAGGCGGCCCGCCCCGGCTCGATCTGCACGTTGCTCGGGTGCAGGTCGTAGGAGAGCTGGTCGCCGTTGTCGCTGCCGCTCAGGGAGGCGGTGACCTTGGTGTTGCCGAGGTTGTCGACCGCGAGGCGGGGGCGCCCGCGGAACCGGCCCTTGACGGTGTGCGGGACCAGTTCCGCCCGGATCTCGGTGAAGGGCGTGATGGTGAGGTTGCCCTCGGGGACGGTGACGGCCTCGGGGTGCTCGGTCGGGGTGATGCGGACGGCGTACGGGTTCGGTCCGGCCGTGGCGTCGGGAGTGCGCGGCGGGGAGAAGGTCAGCTCCACCGTGCCCGTCGTGCCCGGGTAGAGCCGCAGCGTCGGCGGTTCCACGATCGTCCAGGGCGCGATGTCCCCGACCGGTTCGAAGCGGTACTCGTCGACGACGTCACCGGTGTTGCGCAGCCGCAGCCGCACGCGGGTGCTGCCCCCCGGATCGACGGTCGCGGAAGCGGGTTCCAGAGAGGTCCAAAGGCTCATCTGTCAGGTCACTGCTCCGGGGTCTTCGTGGCGTGGTGCTCGGCGTACTCGACGAGGTCGCCGTCGGCGGACGACATGGCTGCCGTCGGCGCACCCCGGCGGGCGCCGCTTCGCCCCCGCCCCAGTCGCCGCGTCCACCTGCCCGTACGCGCGCCGCGCTCCCCTCCGCTGCCGGCGCTCACCAGCCTGGTCCGCGCGCGCGGGCGTACGGAAGGGACGCGGGGGCAGTCGCGCGGGCAGCGGGCCCGGCCATGGGGGCAGCGGGGCCGGGCGGACTGCCCCTCGGGGCAATCGGCGTGCCCGCGAAGAGGTACCGCAGGACGTTTCGAACGACGCGCTTCGCGCGTGAGGGTGGAGCCCGTTCCTGTCTCGTACCCCGAGGAGAGCAGAGCATGCCGTCCTACCTGTCACCCGGCGTCTACGTCGAGGAGGTGGCCAGCGGTTCACGTCCGATCGAGGGGGTCGGCACCTCGGTGGCGGCCTTCGTGGGCCTCGCGCCGGCCGGGCCGCTCAACGAGCCGACCCTGGTGACCAACTGGAGCCAGTACGTGGCGGCCTTCGGTGAGTTCACCGACGGGTACTACCTGGCCCACTCGGTGTACGGGTTCTTCCAGAACGGCGGCACGGCGGCCTACGTCGTCCGCGTCGGAGGCTCCGCCGAGGGCACCGACGGCGCGGTCGGCCGCGCCTCTTCGACGCCCGCCGCGGTGAGCGGTTCCGCCGCTCCGGCCGCGCTGCCGGCCGGTGAGCCGCGCCAGCTCGGCACGTTCACGGTGACCGCCATCGCCAACGCCAAGGGCGGGCTGAGCGTCGAGGTCGCCGACCCGGAGGGCGAGGGCCCCGCCGAGCGGTTCAAGCTGGTCGTCAAGGACGGCGACAAGGCCGTCGAGACCTTCGACGTCACCGCCAAGAAGAGCGGCCGCAACTACGTCGTCACGCAGGTGAAGGAGCGCTCGAAGCTCATCACCGTGACCGAGGCCGCGCCGGCCGCGCAGTTGGCCCGCCCGGAGAACCAGACGCTGGCCCTGCCGGCCCCGGCGCCCGTCGCGGTCCCCGCCACGCCGCCCGCCCAGGAGTCGGTGCCGGACCGCCACCCCGGCCCGGCCGAGTACCTCGGCGACTCCGCGGACCGCACCGGCTTCGGCGGCCTGGAGGCCGTCGACGAGGTCTCCATGGTCGCCGTCCCCGACCTGATGGCCGCCTACCAGCGCGGCGCGATCGACCTGGAGGCCGTCAAGGCCGTCCAGCTCGGCCTGATCGCGCACTGCGAACTGATGGGCGACCGGGTCGCCGTCATCGACCCCCCGCCGGGCCTGAACGCCCAGCAGATCCGGGTCTGGCGCCAGGAGACGGCCGGCTACGACTCCAAGTACGCCGCCCTGTACTACCCCTGGATCAAGTCGTTCGACCCGAGCAGCGGCCAGTCCCGGCTGATCCCGCCGAGCGGCCACGTCGCCGGCGTGTGGGCCCGCAACGACGCCGAGCGCGGCGTCCACAAGGCGCCCGCCAACGAGGTCGTGCGCGGCGCGATCGACCTGGAGAACCAGATCACCCGCGGCGAGCAGGACCTGCTCAACCCGATCGGCGTCAACTGCATCCGCGCCTTCCCGGGCCGCGGCATCCGCGTCTGGGGTGCCCGCACCCTCTCCTCCGACCCGGCCTGGCGCTACCTGAACATCCGCCGCTACTTCAACTACCTTGAGGAGTCCATCCTCATCGGTACCCAGTGGACGGTGTTCGAGCCGAACGACCACGCGCTGTGGGCCCGCATCCGGCGTAACATCTCCGCGTTCCTGGTCAACGAGTGGCGCAGCGGCGCCCTGTTCGGCCAGCGTCCCGAAGAGGCGTACTACGTCAAGTGTGACGAGGAGACCAACCCGCCGGAGTCGGTCGACGTCGGCCGGGTCGTCTGCGAGATCGGCATCGCGCCGGTCAAGCCGGCCGAGTTCGTGATCTTCCGGCTGGCCCAGTTCTCCAGCGGCAGCGGTGAGCTGGAGGAGTAGGCCCCGCGCCCGCCCTCCGCTCCTCTTCCCCCCAGCCAGGTCTTCGAGAAGGACAGCTAACACATGAGTCTCCAGCCGGGTGACGCCCTCACCTCGCACAATTTCGGCCTGCAGATCGACGGCGTGATGGTCGAGTACCTGGCCGAGGTCAGCGGTCTGAGCATCGAGCAGGACGTCATCACGTACCAGCAGAACACCCCGGGCGGCCAGAACGTCGTCAAGAACCTGCCGGGCGTGAAGAAGAACGGCACCTGCACGGTCGTGCGCGGCATGACCCAGTCCGCGTCGTTCACGCAGTGGATCAACCAGTCCATCAGCGGGCAGATGACCACCGCCCGCAAGAACGCGTCCATCATCATGATGGACTTCCAGAACAACCCGGTGAAGCGCTACCACCTGCGCAACGCCTGGTGCAGCAAGATCGACGCGAGCACGGTCAAGGCGGGCGAGGCCGCCGCTCTGACCGAGACCGTGACGATCGCGTTCGAAGAACTGGTCATCGAGTAATGCGGCGTACGGCAGGCCGGGCCGGCAGCGCCGTCGCGTACGCCGGCCAGGACGCGGCGGCGGAGCCCGCCCCGGAGACGGGAGTGCAGGCTCCGCCGGCGCAGCAGGCCGCGGCACCGCAGCCGGCGGCGCCGCAGTCCCTGCCGCAGGAACCGCTGCGCACCGAGTTCCCCTTCCAGCTGCCCCGCGGCTACGTCGACGAGTCGGGCACCGTCCACCGGGACGGGACCATGCGCCTGTCGACGGCACGCGACGAACTCGTCCCGCTGCGGGACGTGCGCGTGCAGGAGAACCCGGCGTACCTGTCGGTGGTGCTGCTGGGCCGGGTCATCACCCGGCTCGGCACGCTGCCCCTGGTCCACGACGGCATCGTGGAGAACATGTTCGCCTCGGACCTGGCGTTCCTGCAGGACTTCTACCGGCAGATCAACGCCGAGGGCCACACCCGCGCCGCCGTCCGGTGCCCGCACTGCTCGGAACCCTTCGAAGTGGAACTCGGCGGGAGCCGCCTGGGGGAATCGTGACGTACGCGACCGACCGGCTGCAGGAGGAGATCGCGTACGTGGCCTACCACTTCCACTGGAGCCTGGAGGAGATCCTGGACCTGGAACACCACGATCGCCGCCGTTACACGGAGGCGATCGCCTCCCTGGTGACGCGCGCCGGGGCGGAGGGCTGAGCAGTGGGTTTCCTGGACCGGCTGGACCCGCGCGAGCGCACCCGCAGGCGGGGCTCCGCCGCGCGCGGCGAGAGCGCGGACGGTGCCGTGACGGACGTGGCACGCGCCGCTGACGTCACGGATGGCGCGGGCGCCACGGACGCGGCGGGCGATGGGGCAGGCGGGGGCTCGACAGGCCCCGCGGCCGGCTCGGACACACGGGCGGCGGTAGCGCCGACCTGGTCCGCGCTGCCGCCGATCCAGCGTGCCCTCGCCCCGGCCCCGGGCGGTGTCGCCGATTCCGCGTTCGGCGGACGACTGCCCACGTGGCAGAACCCGTCGTTCGCCGCCTCGGCGTCCCACGCGGTCCTGGACGGGCGGTCGAGCACGGTGCTCGGCGGCATGGTCCACCAGGGCACCGCACGCCCGACCACGGGTCTGGAGCGGCCCGCCGCCGCCCTGCCCACGGCCGCCGGCCAGGAGCCGGTGGTGCAGCGGGCGCCGGCGGTGCCGCTGCGGTACAT
>NZ_JBHJUW010000266.1:0-5271 GCF_042268205.1 Streptomyces sp. NPDC056160 | reverse complement strand
CCAGCTGCCCGGCCACCGCCGCGGCGTCCGCGACCAGCCGCCCGGAACGGCGCCCGGTGGCGGCCCGCGCCTGAAGCAGCACCAGCCGGGCGTGCGCCGCCCACCAGGCGCGCCGCTGCCCGCCGAACAGCCGCACCGCCGCCGCCGCCCGGTCGATCGCCGTGTGCGGGTCGTCGGCCAGCCGGGCCGCGCGCGCCGCCACCAGCAGCAGCTCGGCCTTGCGGGTCGACTGGCCGCCCAGCCGGTCGAGTTCGGCGATCGCGGTGTCCGCCTCGGCCAGCGCCTCGGGCGCGAGACCGGCTGCCATCAGCACCTCGCAGCGCCGGATGTTCAGCATGAACGTCGGCGTGCCCAGCTTGGCGTACCGCTCCTCGGCCTCGTCCAGCAGCCGCAGCGCCGCGGGCACGTCACCGCGCCTGAACGCCGCGAGCCCGCGGCTCTCCACCGCGTCCGCCTTGTCGTGCTCCTGACCCGTGGTGTCCCACAGCGCCTCGGCCGCCGTGAAGTCGGCGTCCGCCCGCTCCACCGCGCCCAGCGCCAGGTGCACGGTGGCCCGCAGGGTCAGCGCCCGGGCCGTCCAGATCACGTCGTCGGCCTGCCGCAGCACCCCCACCGCCCGGCGTACGTCCTCCAGCGCCTCCCGGTGGCGCCCCAGCACCCACCACACGTACGCCCGCCGGTACCTGACCCGCGCCCGGGTGTGGCCCGTGCCGCGCGCCACGCCCCGCTCGAACGCCGCGAGCCCCTGCCGGGTCCGGCCGGCGTGGACCAGCGCGACCCCGAGCGTGGCCAGCACGTCGGCCTCCCGCTCGGCCGACCCGGCCCGCGCCGCCAGGTCCCGGGCCCGCCGCAGATGCCGCAGGGCCAGGCGCAGGTCGCCGAAGTCCCGCTGCCAGATGCCGATCACCTGGTGCGCCACCGAGGCGGGCAGCGGCGCGGGCCGGGCGTCGAGCAGCGCGCGGGCCCGCGCCAGCGCCTCGCCGGGGTCAGCGAACACCATCGGCAGCAGTTCGAGCTCCGATTCGCTTCCCGCTGTCACCTACCGGATGGTAGTGGTCCCCGAGCGGCCCCGGAACCGCGTCCCCGGGCTCCCGAGCCGCGGCGGATGTATCAACCGGGGGCCTCGCGGCTCTGACTGACGAACCACCGTCCCGACGGGAGGACACGCGCGCCATGGCACCACGGCGATTCCACGAGCAGTTCGCGCAGATCCAGCGCTCGATGCCGGGCGTTCCCCTGGCCATGGGCCCGGACGACTCCGCCGAGTTCTTCTACGAGAAGGGCGTGGTCCTCGCGCGCGACGGCGAGGAGGCCCACCTGGTCGAGGACACGGTGCGCACCCACTTCGCCGCGGCGCCGGAACTGGCCGCCGACCGGGTGCGCCGGGCGAGCCCGCAGAGCAACCGCACCGGCATCACGCGGATCCAGGTCGGCGACCCCGCGCACGGTGACGCCGGCGGCGACCTCGCCGTCGCGCACGCCCTGCGCGCCCTGCGCGAGCACGAGGGACGCGCCGGACGGCGGCTGGTCAGCCGCAACCACGTGGTGTCCATCGCGGTCAACGCCTGCCCCGGTGACGAGCCGGTGCCGGCACCCCTCGCCGCCGGCACCAACCCGGCGCCCGAGGGCACCCGGTACGACCCCGACACCGCCGTGGCCGTCCTCGTCGTCGACACCGGCCTCATGCACGACCACGGCGCCGCCCCGCTGCTCGCCCACGTCCGGGGCGACCGCCAGATCCAGGAGACCGACGACGACGGCGTACTGGAGCAGTACGTCGGCCACGGCACGTTCATCGCCGGACTGATCGCCGCGGTCGCCCCCGACACCGACATCACCGTACGCGGCACCCTCGACGACGCCGGCGCCGTCCTGGAGTCCGACTTCGGGCACCGGTTGTTCGAGGCCGTCGACGCGGGTGGCTGGCCCGACATCATCAGCCTCTCCGCCGGCACCTCCAACGGCCGCACCGACGGCCTGCTCGGCGTGGACGCCTTCATGCGGGAACTGCGCCGCCGGGGCACCCTCCTGGTCGCCGCCGCCGGCAACAACGCCAGCGCCACGCCCTTCTGGCCCGCGGCCTACGCCGACCTGCCCGGCTACGCCGACTCGGTCCTGTCGGTCGGCGCGCTGCGCTCCGACGGCGAGCACGGCGCGTGCTTCAGCAACCACGGCCACTGGGTGAAGGCGTACGCCCCCGGCGAGCGCCTCACCAGCGTCCTCACCGGCTTCGACAAGCCCGTGCCCTACGTCTACCGCCACTCCACCTACGACGCCTGCCGGTTCGGCTTCCACTACGCCTGCACCTGCCAGTCGCCCCGGCACGCGGGCCTGTTGAGCGAAGGGGGCGACAACGCCCCGGCCAAACCGGACCAGGTGATGTTCGAGGGGTACGCGCACTGGAGCGGAACCTCCTTCGCCGCCCCCGTGGCCGCCGGCATGGTCGCCGCCCACATGACGGCCCACGGGGAACGCGACCCGAGAGCCGCCTGCCGGCACCTCCTCGCCTCGCACCGGCAGTACGCGGAGGTGCGCGGGGCGCACGTGCCGGCGCTGCGCCCGCCCACCTGGCGCCCCGTCCCCGTCCAGCGGTCGGCACCGCCGGTATGAGGACCCCATGAGTACCGGAACCCTCCCCTCCACGGCGTACGATGACAGGCCGTACACGAGGGGTGAACCGGTGGACCGTGCAGATGTCGGCGTGCTCGTCCAGTCCGCGGTCGACGGTGACGCGGCGGCCTGGAAAGCACTGGTGGAGGGGATGAGTCCGCTGGTGTGGTCGGTGGTGCGCGCGCACCGGCTCTCCGACGCAGACGGGCACGAGGTGTACCAGACCGTCTGGCTCCGCTTCGCCCAGCACCTGGGCCGGATCAGGGAACCCGACAAGGCGGGCTCGTGGCTGGCGAGCACCGCCCGCAACGAATGCCTCAGGACGCTGCGGAGCCTGAGCCGGCTGACCGTGACGGACGACCCCCACCTGCTGGACCGGGTCAGCGAGGACGGGACGCCGGAACAGTCGCTGCTCGACGCCGAGGAGGCCGCGGCGCAGAGCGAGCGGATCCGGCGGCTGTGGCAGGAGTTCGAGCGGCTCGGCGACCGCTGCCGCCAGTTGCTGCGCGTCCTGATGGCCTCGCCGCCGCCCAGCTACCAGGAGGTCTCGGCCGCGCTCGGCGTCGCCGTGGGCAGCATCGGACCTCTGCGCCAGCGCTGTCTGCGGCGCCTGCGCGCACGACTCGACGACGCACGGGGGACTTCGTGAACGACCACACCGGCACCCACGACCACGACCGCGCGGACGGCGGCTTCGGGGAGGCGGAGCAGGACCTGCTGGAGGAGGAACTGCGGCAGGCCGCAGCCGTCCTCGACCCGGTCCCGGACGAGCTGCGCCAACTCGCCCTGGAGGCCTACGCGCTGCACGACCTCGACGCCCGGATCGCCGCGCTGACCTTCGACTCGCTCCTGGACGCCATCCCGGTCAGGGGCGCCGCGGACGTGCCGCGGATGCTGACCTTCCAGGCCGGTGAGCTGACCGTCGACGTGGAGGTGAGCGCAGAGGGGCTGCTGGGGCAGGTGATGCCGCCGCAGCCGGCCCGGATCGAGGTGCTCCACGGCCCGCGGCCCGGTGCCCGGCTCACCGCCGACGGCCTCGGCCGCTTCGCCGCCCAGGCGCCGCCTGCCGGCCCGTTCGCGCTGCGTCTGCACACGGACTCGGACCTGGTGGTCACGGAGTGGCTGCGGGCGTGAGCCGTGCGGGGGCGCCGTCGGCGGTCCTCACCAGGTGACCGGCAGGCTCTGCGGGCCGCGGATCATCGTCCCGCGGCGCCAGGCGACCCGGGCGGGCGGCACCGCGAGCCGCAGCCCCGGCAGCCGGTCGAGCAGGGTGTCCACGAGCAGTTCGGTCTGCAGCCGGGCCAGGACGGCGCCGGTGCAGTAGTGCGGGCCGTTGCCGAAGGCCAGGTGCGGGTTGGGGTCGCGGTCGGGGTCGATGACGTCCGGGTCGGGGAAGACGTCCGGGTCGCGGTTGGCGGCCAGGTAGGAGACGTAGACGGGATCGCCGGCGGCGATGCGCACCCCGTGCAGCTCGATGTCCTCAAGGGCGATCCTGGCCAGGCCCACGGTGCTGCGGTGCGGGATGTGGCGCAGCAGCTCGTCCAGGACCGGGCCGCGCTCGGCGGGCCGTTGCCGCATCCGGGCCATCAGCTCGGGGCGGGTCAGCAGCAGGTACAGCATCTGCCCGCAGTTGTGCGTGACGGCCTCGCCGCCGATCTGCAGCGGCCCGGCCAGGCCCACCGCCTCCTCCTCGCTGAGGTCGCCCCGGCCCACGGCCGCGCCGAGCAGCGACAGCACGTCCTGGCCGGGGCTGTCCCGGCGGGCCCGGATCGTCGCGGCGATCCACCCGTACATGCCCTCCTTGGCACGGTCGGCGGCCTCGGCCCCGCCGCACATGGAGATGATCTGCCGGGTCCAGGTGTGCACCTGCTCCCGTTCGGCGGGTGGTACCCCCATCACCTCCGCGACCACGGCGATCGGGAACGGCTCCAGGACCTGCTCCACCAGGTCCGCGGGCGGTCCGGCGCGCAGCACCGGTGCCACGAGCGCGTCCAGGAGTTCCTGCGCGCGGGGCCGCAGCCGCTTCATCGCACCGACGGTGAAGGCACCGGCGATCGGCCTGCGCAGCCGGTTGTGGTCGGGCTGGTCGGCCCAGGCGAGCGAACCGGGACGCGGCTTGAAGTGCGGGGCCAGCCGCGTCACCTGGCGGCCGGTGACCTCGGTGCGGCTGAAGCGCGGGTCGTTCGTGATCAGTTTCACGTCGTCGTAGCGGGTGGCCAGCCAGGCCCAGCCTTCGCCGTGGGGCAGGCGTATTCGGATGATCGGTCCCTCGCGCATCAGCGCGGCGAGCACCGGGTCGAACTCGGGGCCGTCCAGGTCCAGGGCGGGCCACTCCCGCACCGAGGGCGGATACGGGGCCGGCTGCTCGACGGTGATCGGCACGGCCCGGGCGGCAGGCCGCAAAGCCACCCGGTCGGGTGAGGGCGTGGTGATCTCCTGGGTCATGCATCCACCCTCACCGCGACCGGGCCGCTTGTCGCGGGGGAGTGCTCCAGCCGTGCGGTAGCGGGGCGTTGTCCGTGGGGTGCGGCAAGATCGGAGGTCACGTCGGTGGATCTCCGCCGAAGGCCGGGGGCCGGGGACGGAAACCGTGCCCGGCCCGCGGAGCGCTCCGCACCGGGCCCGGCGGACGGCTCCGCCCCGGCCCGCGTGGTGCGGGCC
>NZ_JBHJUW010000265.1:0-5321 GCF_042268205.1 Streptomyces sp. NPDC056160 | reverse complement strand
GGTTGAGAGGAACCCGGGCGGGGCTCGTCGGCTGACGAGAGCCCCGCCCGGGTTCGTGCCTGCGCCCATGACCCAGCCCTGTCGCTGCGCTCTTCGCTCGCCTTCGAGCATTCGACTGACTATTTACCTCTTGTCATAGTTGCTGTGCGGCGTTATTCATTCTTTCTCTCAATCCGCCTCTCGATCCACTGGAGAAAGGCAACGACATGCCTGTCCTGCTTGATGACCTTGACCTCTCGGCCAATGCCGTTGCTCAGAAGGCCGTCGACCCGAAGTTCTTCTCCTCGAAGCTCACCGGCAACGGCAAGAAGATCGGCCTGCTCAACGAGTCCCTGCTGCCGATCAACACTGCCACCAACACCGCCTACGCCATGGCCGCCGATATCGAGGTCAAGCAGAGCTCGACGCAGCACGACATCACCACGACGTCGATCCCGCTCGCGCCGCTCACGCGCCGCGCTCTGAACGCCGGCGGGTCCTTCACCCTGCCGAGCCCGCACGCCGACGACCGCTTCGCTGTCGACACCGCGTCCAGCCGATTCGACGACTGGGACGTCGCCTTCGACATGACCCCGCAGGCGCTCGTGTTCTACGAGGACAAGTCCGGCGGCAAGTCCACGCGCGACCTCGTCATCCAGTACCGGATGGAGCTGTACTTCTTCAAGAAGGGGCTGCCCGAGCCGAAGTACGCGACCGCCGTCTCGCGCTCGGCCGGCTACGGCAACCACGACGCCGCCGTCTTCCTGCAGTGGGACACCAGCCCGCTGGAGAACGCCCGTGACTACGTCCAGGAGGTGCTCACATCCGCCGGCCTGACGGCCTCCAACCTCGGCGATGAGTTTGACGAGTGGATGCGCCAGTACTCGATCTACGAGCGCATCACGCGCCTGGCCCAGGTCTGGGACTCCGAGGCGATTGCCGACGAGGTCTGCCACTACATCCAGGACATGCCCGTGGGCCCGACGGAGCAGCAGCTGAATATGCTCGCCGTCCAGTTGCGCTACCTGGAGAACTACAACGTCCCGCTGGAGGCCTACCGCCAGATCCACAAGCAGCTGGATGCGACCTTCTCCGACCGGATCGCCACGAAGCTGTCGAAGCAGAACCTCAGCCTGCTGATGAACCACACGCTCGACCACCTGGAGCAGATGAAGCCTCAGCTGATCGTGCCTGCACAGCCGGCCACGCCTCCGAATCTGCCGCCCCACCTGTCCAAGCAGCAGCTCGACGCGCTCACCACGCACGAGCCGCTGGTGATGACGCAGGCGGGAGCCGGCACCGGCAAGTCGACCGTGATCCTCGAACGGATCAAGTACCTCGAAGCCTGCGGCGTCCCCGCCTCGGACATCACGGTGCTCTCGTTCACCAACGCCGCTGCCGACAACATCACGGAAAAGAACCCGGACGTCGGCTCGATGACGATCGCCAAGATGATCATCGACATCTATTCGATGAACCACCCGAGGCACAAGGTCTCGGCGATCGACACCATCATCAACTCGATCGACATCTTCTACCCGAACAGCCAGTTCGCGGCGACGTTCCGCCACCGACTGCTGGAGGTCGACCAGAACAGGACCGGTGCCTTCACGGCCCTGAACACCTTCGTCGAGAGCCACTTCGACGAGGTGATCGCCCTGCTCGACCGCATCGAGCAGACGTCGCTGGAGCTGCAGATCATCATCTGCTACCAGAAGATCGACGACATGGCCGAGCCGGCCCACGTGCAGTCGAAGTACCTCATCATCGACGAGGTCCAGGACAACAGCGTGTTTGAGTTCATCTACGTGCTGAAGTACATCACCAAGCACGCTCAGTCCCTGTTCATCGTCGGCGATGCCTCGCAGACGCTGTACGAGTTCCGCTCGGCGAACCCGCGCGCGCTCAACACGCTGGAGGGCTCAGGGGTCTTCGCGACCTTCAAGCTCACGACGAACTACCGGAGCAACCAGGAGATCCTGGACTTCGCGAACGTCGTGCTCGGCGGGCTGGAGACCAACCAGTTCGCCAACATCCAGCTGCAGGCGAACTCGCTCGCCATGCCTACGGCGGACTCGTTCCGGGAGAAGGTCACCCTGGAGTACCGCGAGGTGGCCAGACTCACCGGGTTCGTCACCCGGGACCTGCAGGCGATCGTGCGTAACACGGTCATCCCCGACTATGTGGACAAATGCCTGGACGGGGGTGAGCAGGTGGCCTTCCTGGCCTACTCGCGCCGCGAGGTGTCCTTGATCCAGGATGTGCTCGAAAAGCGCTACCCGGACCGCCGCGTCGCCTCTCTGGTCAGCGATCGCGTCTACGCCACGGACATCTTCTCGAAGTACATCAAGTTCTTCTGGAACGACGTCCTGCAGGCACCGCCGACCAACGCCGCGTTCGTGGTCTCCCAGGGGATCAAGGACAACATGAGCAAGCTGACAAAGAACGCTGCCAACGCCAACGTGGAGAAGGCGATCCTGCGCACGATCTCCGAGTGGTGGATCGAGAACAGCGCGACCATCAACGGCTGGGTCACGCTCTGCCACCAGGCCACGCTCACACACAAGGCGTTCTTCGATCGGCTGCGCGACAACCTGCTCTCCTTCGAGATCCAGCGGAACCAGCAAAAGCTGAACATCAACAAGCAGAGGAACCAGGAGCGCAAGCGGAAGAACCTCGAGTCCAAGGCCGACCTGGTCGTTTCGACGATCCACGGTGCCAAGGGTCTCGAATTCGATAACGCTGTCGTCCTCTACAGGGAGGACACGAAGATGACCCAGGACGTCAAGCGGATGTTCTACGTCGCCTTCACCCGTGCCATGAAGAGCCAGTACGTACTCGGCTACGGCACCGTGAAGAACCCGCCGATCCAGAGCAGTTACGAGCAGATCGTAACGGCTCTGACCGAGCGCGACAAGAAGAACGCCGCTCGCGCCCTCGGCATCGATCCGGATCTCCTGGACGACAACGACAGCGCTGCTCCCGGCAGCGCCGACGATCGCTCTGCGGTCACTGCGGCCGTCTGACCAACCGCCGCCACCTCATGCCGCAGGGGCGGGTGTTCTCGACGAACGAGACACCCGCTCCTGCGGTCTTCCGCATTTCACACACCTGAATGACCCAGGGCGCCCGGCACGAAGGCGTACGACGAACCGCTCGCCGAGAGCCACGCCGAAGCCTGGCACTACCTCGACCGATGGGCCATCCACGGCGGCGAGGTCCTCTTCGCCATCAACGCCCTGGCGGAACACCAGGCGCAGCAAACCTCACCCGCCATGCCGCTCTCCCGCACGGCGCCCTCGCTAGGCGCAACGGCGGTGTTTGAGCAGCGCCGGGCCCTGCTTCCCGCCACCCGCCTCCACCACCTCTTCCCGCCGAAGAACAGGAAATCCACCCATGGACCTTCCCGGCCTGGAACTGAAGATCCGCATGACGCTCGTGGCCGGCCCGGACATGCGTGTCTTCATCCCCGTGCGGCTGTACTACACGGACTCCGACCCGTACGCGGTGCAGTTCTCCTTTGACGTCACGCCCGACGAGGTGGTCCGGTGGACGTTCGCCCGCGACCTGCTCGACCAGGGCCTCATCGCACCTGCTGGCATTGGCGATGTGAAGATCACTCCGATCGGCCCTCACCGAAACCGCTGCCTCGGCATCGAACTGGAATCCCCCGACGGATACGCCCGCCTTGAAGGACCCATAGCTGCTGTCAAGGCATGGCTCGCCAAGACCTTCGAGGTCGTCCCCGCCGGCCGGGAGTCTGAATCCGTCGACATCGACAGCTTCCTCGACAAGCTTCTGAGCCACTGAGCCAAACACCGCCCCGCGCACGCAACGGGCCCAGCGGAAGATCCGCGCCGCCGCGGCGAACCACCCCGGCAGCACCCCGTCCGGACCGCCCCCTTGTGATGGAGAAGAAGCAGACCATGAAGCAGACGGCCGACAGTCCCGGCGCGCCGGTGTCGTTCACACCCTTACTGCGTGCCGAGCGGTACGACGAGCTGGTCACGTACGACGACGCCGGGACGACCAAGCCGCCGCAGCGGACGTACGAGAAGGTGTGGCAGGGGCAATGCGGCCCGGACTTCACCATCGAGGACGGCGAGGGCAACCACCGCGTCCGGCCCGTCCGACTCCGTATTCGCTGGTTCCAGGACGGTGCTGCCGCGCCCCGCTGGAACAGCATCGAGGTGACGGGCCACGTGGTCCTGCCCGACAAGAGTCTGGACCGCCTTCCCGTCCGGGAGATCTGGACCTGCTACCACGCTGAGCTGGGCCAGGTACCCGACTGGTTCCTCCAATTCGTCAGCGCCAATCCGCTGGCGCCGCTGACCGTCCCGGAGAGCTGACGCACAACACACCCTCCCGCCGCTCGCTGCGGGCGCAGCCGTCCCGGCTCCTGTCGTGCTACGGCCAGCCTGATCGAACGCGCCGAGCATTTCTTCACAGCGTGGGGCCGCACCCCCGGCAGCCGGGCTGCGGTCCGTCCAACCACCGAGCCTTGGAGGCCAGCCCGCATGAAGCAGCCCATCAGGCCCATCGCACCCGTCTGGATTCTCCGCGCCAGCTTCACCACTGGCGCCAGCGCCGTCATCCACCTCTTCGACGGCCTGCGGGCTGCCTGCGGCCGGCGCCCCGAGACCTCCGCGCACCGCCACCCGACCCTCGTCCTGCACGCCCCGGCCACCGAGCCGACCTGCCAGCACTGCATCGCCAACAGCGACCGCGACGTCACCGTCCGTTCCACCGAGGCCGAACTCGACCGCGCAGCGGCCCGGATGACCGCCCACGCCCTCGCCTCCGGGGACCAGCACCAGGCCCTCGCCGCTCTGCGCCTGCTCGCGGCGCCGCCCGCTCTCGCGCTCCTCGCCGATGTCGTCGCCGACGCCGCCTGACCCCGACCCTCACCGACACGCCAAGGAGCAGCCCCTTCGTGTCCCCCGCCACCGCTGCCTCCGCCCCGGTCCCTCACCCCCGCCAAGCCGACCGGGAACATGATTCTCAATCACGGTCAGCTCACGCGCCATGTGAAGATCGCTGATCTCGGATCCGCCGCGAAGTCCCCGTCCGAGGCGCAGCGCGGTGTCCTCGTGGGAACGGGCCGGTATCGCGCCGTGCTCACCACGTTCGACTACGAGACGGCCGTGTCAGTCTCCGTTGCGGGCCGCGCCAGCAAGGGCGTCAGCCTGCTGCACCTTCCGCAGTTCCAGAAGGCGCTGGCGGCCATGGCGGCGGGCGAGACGAAGACCTAGTGTCCCGAGTCTTAGGAAAGCCGTAGAAGTATGCTGGGCTCATGGCGCGCATGGGTCGGCCGACGGTCGAAGTGGTTCTGACGGATGACG
>NZ_JBHJUW010000264.1:0-5329 GCF_042268205.1 Streptomyces sp. NPDC056160 | reverse complement strand
GCGGGGGGGGGGGGGGGGGCCCCCGCCCCCGCGGGCGGGGGGCGCCCGGGGGGCGGTGGCACCGGGGGCGCGCGGGCCCCCCCCCCCGCCGGCGGCCCCCCCTTCGGTGCGGGTCACTTGTTCAGGTAGGCCCAGAACTCGTCGAAGGACAGGACCTTGTCCCCGTCGAGGTCCCGCTGCTTGATGATCGCCTCCGCCACCGTGTCGGTGACGTTCCAGTCGCCTCCCTGGGCGAGGGCGGACTTGAACTCGGCAGCGGTGATGTACCCGTCACCGTCCGCATCGATCCGCTTGAACTGCTCGCGTGCCTCGTCGATGTCCGCCACCGATCCGCCCCTTTGTGTCGCTTCCGGTCTGACTTGCTGTCGTACTGACGCAGGTCAGATTAACGGCCCGGCCAGGCCTTCAGCGCCGCGACCACCCAGGCGAACTCCTCCTGGTACCTCGGGGGCGCCTCCTCGCCCTTGATCTCGGACACCAACACCCGGTAACGGGCGACCTCGTTGCCCAGGTCGAGGCGGCGCAGGACGGCCGCGCGGTCGGTCCCCGCCCCCAGCAGTTCGACGAGCACGGTGTCCGCCCCGGGGTCGCCGGGCGCCACACCCCGGGCCCGTGCGTCGCCGGCCAGTTCGACCAGCCGCTGGAAGAACCGCATCGACGAGCCCGCCGGGGAGTCGGGGTCCCGGTCGGCGGCGTTGTACTCGATCATCTGGCGCATCGCGGCCCGGAAGCCCGGCTTCTGCAGCAGTTCCGCCAGTTCCACCCAGGCGTCGACCTGCGCCGCACTGGGTTCGTCGGGCAGGCTGACGCCGAGGCTGCGGGTCCGCTCGCGGATCCACGGGTCGGCCGTGTCGAGCCCGTGGAAGACCTCGTCCACGAACTCGTCCACGATCCGCTGCCGCTCTGCCGCCGAGAGCCGTGCCAGTCTGTTCATCAGGGTCGTCTCCTCCGCACTCGAACCGCGGCGTGCCACGGTCGACAGCACCGCACGGGTCACCTTGAGCGACCGGATCTGCGCGTCCAGCGCCGCCACGTGCGCGGCCGCGACCTCCGCGACCGTCCGCTCCCCCGCCAGGACCCGGCGCACGTCCTCCAGACCGAGGCCCAGTTCGCGCAGGGTGCGGATCAGCTCCAGCCGGGCGACAGACGCGGCGTCGTACAGGCGGTAGCCGCCCGCGGAGCGCGCCACCGGGGGCAGGGCCCCCTCGTCCGACCAGAAGCGGATGGTCCGCACGGTCAGCCCGGTGGCCCGCGCCAGTTCGCCGATGGTGAAGAGTCCGGTGCTGTCATCGGTCATGTCCGTGATTCTGGGCCTTCCAGCGGGTGGAGACTCAAGGCACGGAGGCCCGCTGGATGCACGAGACGGTGTCGGCGGTGGTGGAGGAGGAGGACGTACGGCACGGGGGTGAACGGCCGCCGTGCGCGGGCGTTCCAGGTGTCCCGGGTGTCCCGGGTGTTCCAGGTGTCCCGGGTGTTCCAGGCGGCCGGCCACCGGCCTGTGGGGGCGGAGGCGCTGTTGCCGGGGACGGCCCCGGTCAGCGGAAGACGCCGGTGTGGCCGAGCGAGTAGCGGCCCGGCTGCGGGTAGACCGCGAGGCCGTGCGGGCCGCTGCCGACCTTGATGCGGGCGAGCTGCTTGCCGGTGCGGGTGTCGATGGCGTACACCTCGGAGTTGTAGCGGCCCGACAGCCAGAGCACCGTGCCGTCGGCGGAGACGCCGCCCATGTCGGGGCTGCCGCCGTGCGGCAGGCGCCACTTCTTGGTCAGCTTGTGCTGGGCGAAGTCGAAGACCGAGATGGTCCCCTCGCCCCGGTTGGAGACGTACATCTCGCGCGAGTCGCGGCTGACGTAGAGGCCGTGGGCGCCCTTGCCGGTGTACAGGAACTGCGGCTTGCCGAACTTGTCGCCGTCCAGGATCCACAGCCCGTCGGCCACCATGTCGGCGACGTAGAACCTCTTGCCGTCGGGTGACATCTTCACGTCCTGCGGCATGGCGCCGTGGAAGGCCAGCTTCTGCTGCCCGACGACCTTCATGGCCGCCGTGTCGACCTTGAGGAGTTCGCCGCTGAACTCGCAGGAGACGATGAAGTAGCGGCCGTTGACGGAGAAGTCGGCGTGGTTGACCCCGGCGCAGGTGACCGGGAGCGTCTTCACCCGCTCCATGCTGTGCGCGTCGCGGAAGACGAGCTGGCGGTCCTTGGAGGCCATCACGACGGCGTACTTGCCGTCCGGCGTGAAGTACAGGTTGTACGGGTCGTGCACGTCGACCGGCTTGCCCACCTTGCCGGTCTTCGGGTCGATGGGGGTCAGCGAGTTGCCGAGGTCGTTGTTGACCCAGAGCGTCTTCAGGTCCCAGGACGGCACGACGTGCTGGGGCTGGCGGCCCACCGGGATGGTCTCCATGACCTTGTACGTCCGGGGGTCGACGACCGTGACCGTGTTGGAGTTGGTGTTGGGGACGTAGACCCGGGAGGGGAAGTCCTTGACGACGTCGGAGAGCCGGTTGGGGCGGTCGGCGGCGTAGACGTCCTTGGCGTCCAGGACGGGCGGCATGCCGGGCAGGGCGTCGGCGGCCTGCTGCCGGGGCTGCTGCGGGCGCGCGGGCGCCTTGCTGCCGAGGGCTTCGTCGGTGTGGTGCTGCGCGGAACCCCCGCTGCTGCACGCGGAGAGCCCGGCCAGGGCGGCGCAGGCGGCGCCGGCGGCGAGGATCCGGGCGAGGCGGGAGACGGACGTGGGACTGGGACGCATCAGCTCAGCAACTCCGTGGTGGTGACCGCGCGCAGACCGCGGCGGTCGAGTTCGGTGAGGAGGTCGGGAAGGGCGGTGGCCGTGCCGGGGTAGCCGAAGTGCAGGCTCACCACGGACCCGCCGCGGATCGCGGACAGCACGTTGCGGGTGACCGCGGCGGCGCCGGGCGAGGTGTAGTCGAGCGAGTCGACGTCGTAGGAGAGGACGTGCGGGTAGCCCGCGGCGCGTGCGAGCCGTTCGACCAGCGGGGAGGCGGTGACGGCGCGCGAGGGCCGGAACCAGGTGCCGATCGAGCCGGTGAGCCGTTGGAGGCGGTCCGCGCAGCCGGTGATCTCCGCCCGGGCGTCGGCCTCGGACATGTCGTTGACGGACAGGTGGCGCTGGGTGTGGTTGCCGAGGTCGTGGCCGCCGTCGAGGATCCGGCGGGCCACCTCCGGGTGTGCGTCGAGCCAGGTGCCGACGGCGAGCACGGTGACCCGCGCGCCGTGCTTCTCGGCCGTGGTGAGCAGGGTGCGGGCGAGCGCCGGGTCGCCCTGGCCGTGGAAGGTGAGGGCGACGTGCGGCTTGTCGCGGGGGCCGTGGCTGATCTGGGCGGGCTGCCCGGGGAAGTGGCGCGGGGCGGGGGCGGCGGAGGCGTGCGCGGCGGGCCGCGGAGAGCCTGACGCGCCGTCGGCGGAGGGGCCGGACGGGCTGCCCGGCGAGGCGTCGGACGCGGCGGGGTGCGGGGCGGTACCGGCGGAGGAACACCCGGCGGCGAGCGCGCCCCCGGCAACGAGTCCGGCACCGGCCCGCAGCACACCGCGTCGGTCGGTGGTGGTCACCTGCACCATTTAAGGGGCGCAGAGTAAGAAAACGGGCGATTCACCCGGATGTCCACCGGGTGAACGTCGGGCAGGTGGCGCGGGGGCGCCCCCAAGCGGTTGCTGAGTTCCGGTCAGGGGGCCGCCCTGGCCGGGCGGCGGGTCAGCGGTCCGACACTCTCATCTCGAACCACGTCGTCTTGCCGCGCGGCAGCAGGTCGACGCCCCAGCGGTCGGAGAGTCTGTCCACCAGGAACAGGCCCCGGCCGCTGACGTCCAGTTCCTGGACGGGCATCAGGCAGGGCAGCCCGCGGGAGGGGTCGCGCACCTCGATGCGGATCCGGCCGGTGCGGCGGCGCATACGGAGGCCGAACGCCCGGGCACCGGTGTGGCGTACGGCGTTGCCCACCAGTTCGGAGACGAGGAGGACCGCGTCCTCCGTCAGTTTGGGGGACAGTCCCCAGTGGCGCAGGACGACGACCTGGACCAGGCGGCGGGCGGTGGCCGCGGACTCGGGGCGGGACGGCAGCCGGACCTCGGACTCGGTGGGATTGCCGTACAGCTCCACCGCGGCCGAGGCCCGTTCGTCCTCGACCGCGGGCGACCAGCGCGGTACGGCCGCATGTCCCTGTCCCCGCGGCTGCTCGATGCCCTCCAGCCCCGCCATGCCCCCATCATGGCCGCCTGCGGTGCCCTGCGTGGCCGTTCCGGGGGAATACGCCCCCTGAGCACCCCTGTTCCACCCCCCTCGCCCGGCATATGCCAGGGGCACTTCAGCGACCGGTGCGTCCGGGCCGACCTGCGCGGACGGCCCGGCCGGCGACGGACGGGCACCGGCGCCCGCACCACACGCTCAAGGTTGCCTCAAGGCTTCCGCAACCGCCCCATCGAGCGACTCGCGAGCGGACGTCCCGTCAGAGGTGGCCGGTCAGAGGAACTTGGCCTTCCCCGGGCCCTCTTCCACGAAGCTGCGCATCCCGCGCTCGCGGTCCTGCGTGGCGAACAGTCCCGCGAACCAGGTGCGCTCGACGGCGAGCCCGGTGTCGATGTCGGTCTCCAGACCCGTGTCGATCGCCTCCTTGGCGGCGCGCAGCGCGATCGCCGGCCCCTGGGCGAGCCTCGCCGCCCAGGCGTGCGCGGCCTCGTGGACCTCGGCGGCCGGCACCACCCGGTCCACCAGGCCGAGCGCCAGGGCCTCGTCGGCCTTGACCTGACGTCCGGTGAAGATGAGGTCCTTGGCCTTGGAGGGGCCGATCAGCCGGGACAGCCGCTGGGTGCCGCCCGCGCCCGGGATGAGGCCGAGCAGGATCTCCGGCTGGCCCAGCTTCGCGTTGTCCCCGGCGATCCGGTAGTCCGCGCAGAGCGCCAGCTCGCAGCCGCCGCCCAGCGCGTAACCGGTGACCGCGGCCACCACCGGCTTGGGGATGCGGGCCACGGCGGTGAAGGAGTCCTGCAGCGCGCGGGCCCGCAGCACCATCGCCGCGTGGTCCATCACCTGCATCTCCTTGATGTCCGCGCCGGCCGCGAACACCTTCTCGCCGCCGTAGAGCACCACGGCGCGCACGTCCGCGCGGCGGGTGGCCTCCTCGGCGAGTTCCTTGAGCCGGTCCTGCGTGGCGACGTCGAGCGCGTTCATGGGCGGGCGGTCCAGGCGCAGCGTGCCGACGCCCTCGGCGACTTCCAGAGATACGGTCATGTCCCGCAGGTTAGCGGTCGTTCACGCGGGAGGCAGCACCGGTGTGCGCACCGGCGGACGGCGGGCACCCCGCGCCCCCCGGCGGC
>NZ_JBHJUW010000263.1:0-5385 GCF_042268205.1 Streptomyces sp. NPDC056160 | reverse complement strand
CCACCCCGAGACGACACTCGGGCCCTCAGCCTGCCCCACAGCACGAAAACGGTCCACCGACTCCGTCGGCGGACCGTTACGCAAGATCGAGGCTAGTCCGCACGAAAGAGGGGCGCAAGCCCGAGCCGACCGCCTCCGTGATCGACACCCAGAGTGTGAAGACCTCCACCAATGTGCCCCTTACCAGCCAGGGAACAGACGCCGCCAAGAAGATCGTCGGACGGAAGCGAGGAATCCTCACCGACACAATCGGCCTCATCCTCGCCGTGACCGTCACCGCCGCCAGCCTGTCCGAGAACGCCGTCGGAATCCGACTCCTCGACCAGGCCAAAAAGACCTACCCCACCATCGCCAAGAGCTGGGTCGACACCGGCTTCAAGAACGCCGTCATCGAGCACGGCGCACGTCTCGGAATCGACGTCGAAGTGGTCAAAAGGAACCCCGGAGTTCGCGGGTTTCACGTTGTCAAAAGGCGCTGGGTAGTCGAGCGTAGTTTGGGCTGGCTCATGTTGCACCGGCGCCTTTCTCGCGATTACGAGACCCTTCCCGCCAGCTCCGAGGCCATGATCCACATCGCTTCGATCGACAATCTCGGCAAGCGCATAACGGACGAGACCACACCAACCTGGCGAGGAACTTACTAGGGCAGAAAGGGCAATCCGCCTAGATCAAATGCCCTCTTACGGGACGCCGTCTAGTTCGTTATGATCAGCTCGTATTGGAACTCGCACCGTTACCTGAGGTTGAACTCGTGATAGCGGGTGGTCGTGACGGCTCGTGATCCCTGCGGTATGCCGTGTGCATGAGGTATGCGCAGGGAGGCGGGCTGACGCCGAGGGAGCAGGCCCGGGAGCGGTTGCGGTTGGAGGCCGGTGCGCGGTTCGGGCGGGGTGAGAAGACCGCTGAGATCGCGGCCGAGTTACGGGTGGGCAGGCGGCAGGTCGAGAAGTGGCGCCGGGCCTGGCGCGAGGGCGGTCCCGGTGATGCGGGTACGCGGCAGCAACCGGGGCCGGGTTCCCGTGGTCGGCGTCGTTTGCTTCAAGCCCGGTGCGCGGCCGCACTTGTTCTACCGGCTGCATGTGTGGCGCGGGCGCAAGGGCGAACGGAAGAGTTTTGCCTGGCGGGATTACCGCGACCTGATCGTGCTCACGCACCACCAGCTCGGCGCGCCGATCGTGTGGGTGTGGGACAACCTGAATGTGCACCTGACCGGCGAGCTGGCGGACTTCATAGCGGAGAACGAGGAGTGGCTGAGAGTGTTCCAGTTGCCGTCCTACGCTTCCGACCCGACCGAGGGGGTGTGGTCGCTGCTCAAACGGTCGCTGAAGAACTTCGCCGCCGTCAACCTCGATCACCTCGTCCGCGTCATGAAGCGCAAGCTGAAGAAGATCCAGTACCGCCCGCACCTGCTCGACGGCTGCCTCGCCGAGACCGGCCTGATCACCGAGCCGCCTTGATCAACCCACCCGTTATCGCAAGTTCAACCTCAGATAAGCCTGACCCCCTTATATGTAATCCTGAACAGACCCCATGAGAGCAAATCGTTTCGACATTGAATTTCAACCAGAATTAAAGTTTCAATGAAGGTGGCGATCGCCTGGCGCATCCGACACTGCGGAGAAAGGTGCGGATGCACAAGCATCTGATCGTCAAGCAGATTAATCATCGACTCGACAGAATTGGAAGCAGAATAAATGGTCATGCAAGCGATCGACAAAGAGCGGCTTTATTACCCAAAAGAGATCGACGGCGATCTGCGTGACTGCGGTCTCGCCGAGAAGGAACGAATAGAGGTTCTCGCCACCGCGTGGGAGTACGTGCGCTGCGGGATCCCAGAGTTCACCAACCCGGAGAAATACCTTGCATTTGTACGCTTGACTGCGCTGACGACCGTAGCGGAATACCGCGGGGATCTAGTGGACGTCGAAGAGATCATGAAGCTGGATGGCCGCGTGCTAGGGTATCCGGTCCGTGAATTGCTGGATACGTTGTTTGTCGGTTCCGGAGTGGGCGAGGAGATGACGCAGGAGTACGCGTCAAGCATCCTTTTCATGGCGGAGAAAACCCGTGAGCAGCAGTCCGATCTATGTAGACGATACATCGAAGCTATCGCTTCGTCGCCTGTCAGGTATTTCAGATTGCGTGACTGCGACGCCCAGGTGCGATTGTTCATCGCCGCAGCGGTGGCCTGCAATGACCTGGAGCCAGATTTCCGGGAGGTCGAGTATCGTGCGATGGCGGAAATCGGCCTGACCCTTTATGACGCGGTGGCCTTCTACAAGCACCGGGCCGAGGGGGAGATATCAAACCTCTATGCATACTGCGGTCAGGATCTGGACTTCCGGAGAACTGCCTACGCGACCGCGCGATCAACGCTCTGGGCGATGGAAACGCAGCGGTATGAGACCGTCCAGGGAAGATGCGCGATAAATCTTCTCAAGAATCTACCACTCATCCACATGTCTATGCGCCGCTATCGGTTCGTAGAGGATGGAATGACCATCGGAACACCCGAGACGAGCGCTGTTGTCCGGGCCACGCGGGCCAATGTTAAGCTGTGGTATCGAAACGACGTACGTCAAAAGCCATCCGGTCGGCCGGCTGCGACAGGCCAGCGAACTGTGGCCACTGTGCAGAACATGTTGAGCCCCGAGCTGGCGGCGGCATTGGAGTGTTCACCCGAAGAAGCGTGCGCACGATGCACGCGCCGCGAGACGTATGGTGCCACTTCGGAAGGGCAATTCGGTGGCGTGGTTCCGTGCGACGAATGCCGTGAAGAGTGGCGCCGGTACGTGAGCTCATCCTGGGACAGACATGCAGTAGACCTTTCTTTGCTGGGCTGAGCCGCCATATTCGGCAACAAAAACGTCTTACCCACTCATCAGCCAACATATAAGGAATCTAAGAATGGCAGTTCCCGCTGTGCGCGTACCGATCGCTCCGGGCCGACTGCCCGGTGTGGGACATGCGCTCAGGCTGCGCCGCGACGCCCTAAAGTTCCTGAAGTCCTTGCCGCAGTACGGCGACATGGTCAGGATCGACTTGGGGCCTCGGTCGGCCTATGTGGTGAACACCCCCGAGCTGGTCTGCCAGGTTCTCGTGGGTGAAGCCAGGAAATTCCACAAGGGCCGTCTCTTCGACAAAGCCCGGCCTTTCATGGGGAACGGCGTGATGCTCTCGAACGGGGAGTTCCACCTCCAGCAGCGCCGCCTGGTCCAACCGGCTTTCCACCGGCAGCGGATCAACGGGTATGTGCGGATCATGGGTGAGCTGGCCTCCGCGACCGCTGACTCCTTGAGCCCCGGGCAGGTCGTCGATATGCGCGACACGATGTACAACCTCGTCATCAGCATCCTGGGAAAGACCGTGTTCTCGACGGAGCTGGGCGGGTGGGCCACGATCGAAGCCCAGCGGTCGATGCCGATCATCCAGGACATGATCGCGAAGCGCACCATCTCTCCACTGACGTTTCTGGAGAAACTTCCGACTCCCGGCAATCGGCGGTTCGACCGCGCCATCGCCGCGCTCGGAGAGGTGCTGAACAGGATCATCGAGGAGTACCGGGAAGACGACACCGATTACGGGGACCTGCTCTCGATGCTGGTCGCCGCCCGCGACCAGGAAACCGGCGAGGGCATGTCGGTAAACCAGATGCGGGACGAGATCGTCAATATCCTGGCCGCTGGCATGGAGACCACCACGGACACGTTGTCCTGGACCTACCACGAACTGGGGCAGCATCCAGAGGTCGAACAGCAGGCCTACGAGGAGGCCGAACGGGTCTTGAGCGGTCGGCCCGCCACTGTCGATGATCTGGCTGAGCTGGAGTACCTCCAGTGCGTTATCAAGGAGGTACTCCGGGTCCATCCGCCGGCCAACCTGATCATGCGCAAGACGATCGCCCCCGTCGAGCTAAACGGTATCCCCCTCCCGATCGACACCGAGGTGATCGTCAGCCCGTTCCTGCTGCACCACAACCCTCGTCTATTCCTCGATCCCTCCCGCTTCGACCCCGAGCGTTGGAACAGAGAGGAGACTGCATCGTTGCCGCGCGGCACCTTCGTGCCATTCGGCATGGGCAACCGCCAGTGCCTCGGCGACACCTTCGCGATGACCGAGATGCCCGTCATCCTGGCCACGATCATCAGGCGTTGGCGTCTTCGGCCCTTGCCCGGGCATACCGTGCGTCCGGTTCAGGCGGTCACGGTCTCACCGGGGAAGCTGCCGATGATCACCGAGCCCCGCTTTCCGCCAACCGGCGTCAACTACTGAGCTTGTTGGCGTGGTGTCGTCAAGGTGAGGCCGGTTTCGGCGAGGTATCCGTCGATGAGGTTCCTGCGGTATCGGATCTGGCGGAGGCCGTGCCGGAGGGTACGCATCAGGTGGTCTGGGTCGGTGAAGGCGGTGTTGGTCTGGCTGCTGCGTCGTAGCAGTGACCAGAGGCCCTCGACCGGGTTGAGGTCGGGTGCGTAGGCCGGCAGGTGTCGGCGTACACCTGAACGTCCCCACCCGCGTACGGATGAAAAGGGACAGTTGTTGATGCGGTGAGACCTGCTGCTCGGCACTCTTCTGCTTGTCGGTGAGAGGCGGCGGAAGGCGGTCAGCAGTGGTCTTGGATCCGCGTCGTTGGTTGGAACTACGACGCTTTCGAAGCCTGTTGGAATCTGGGGCGATCAGCCTGTCGGAGGTCGCGAGGGAGACCGGGCTGGTCCGCAAGACGGTCCGCAAGTACCTGTCGGCGCCGGGGCCGGCGACCCCGCCGCGCCGGTCGCCGAACGGGCGGTCAAAGGCGAGGGTGATCGACGAGTACGCGCCGCTGGTCGACTCGATGCTGCGGGCCGAGGTCCTGATGAAGGCCGCGGTGATCCACGAGCGGCTGGTGGCGGAGTACGGGTTCACCGGCAACTACCAGCGCGTCAAGCTCTACGTTCAGGAAGCCCGCCCGAGGGTCGCCGAGGAGCTCGGCATCACGCCGAAGGAACTCGCGGGCATGCACCGCCGTTTCGAGGTGATCCCGGGTGCTCAGGCCCAGGTGGACTGGGGCGACGAGGGCAAGATCCTCGCCCACATGGGCATCCCGAAGGTCTACTCCTTCCACATGACGCTGTCGTACTCGCGTGACCCGTTCTGCTGCTTCACTACCAGCCAGAACCTGCAGACGTTCTTCGACTGCCACCGCCGGGCCTTCGCTCACTTCGGCGGTTATGTGGGTGACAACTCTTCCACTGAGGTTCCCCCGCAGTGCGGGAGTGGCTGACTAGCTGGTCAGAGCAGGTTGACGTGGTTTCAGGGGTCTTCGAAGTTGAGCGGTGCAAGGTCGGTGGCCGCTGACTGCCCGTCACGGTCTGTGACGGGTGGGGTGGTTGTCGGCCCTGGATGTAGGAC
>NZ_JBHJUW010000262.1:0-5446 GCF_042268205.1 Streptomyces sp. NPDC056160 | reverse complement strand
CGACGACCGCCGCCTCCACGGCCTCGTACTCGGTGATGGTCTCGCTCATCAGGCGTCTCCTTGATCATCGGATCCGCCGTCTATTGGACACTCCCCAAGACTCGGGACACTAGTACTGCAACGGTGCTTGTTCTGAGCTTGGCGTTTAACCTCAATACCGGTAACTTAGGGGTGATTCGGTCGTTGTTGTTGATATAGCAAGAGCGGGTCAACTGAAGTCATCTGGTGAGCGGTTGTCGGACCGGGTCGCGGTCGGGGTGCTGACACAGGCGTTTGCTCAGTCGCTGGTGGACGAGGTGTTGGCGGAGACGGGTCGGGTGCAGCAGCGGAACCGGCTGTTGCCGGCCCGGCTGGTGGTCTACTTCGTATTGGCGATGTGCCTGTTCTCCGGGCAGAGTTATGAGGAGGTCGCGCGACTGCTGACCGCGGGTCTGCAGGGTGCGCGGCGCTGGCGTACATCATGGGTGGTGCCGAGTACGGCAGCGATCTGGAAGGCCAGGTCCCGGCTGGGGGTGGCGCCGTTGCGGCAGTTGTTCGCGCGGGTGTGCCGTCCGGTTGCCACGCCGGACACTCAGGGCGCTTTCTACCGCGGCTGGCGGCTGACCGCGATCGACGGCACCACATTCGAACTGCCCGACACGAAGGCGAACGTGGAGGCGTTCGACCGTCCGCCCCACTCCGGGCGCGGTGAACAGGGCGTCGGCTACCCGCGGTTGCGCATGGTCGGCCTGGTGGAGTGCGGCACTCACGCCGTCTTCGATGCTGCACTCGGAGCTCTGCGCACCGGAGAGCGGACTCTGGCCCGGGCGGTCCTGGTGTCCCTGCGGCCGGGCATGCTGCTGCTGGCCGACCGCGGTTTCTACGGCGTGGACCTGTGGCGCGAGGCCGCGGCCACGGGGGCGGACCTGCTGTGGCGAGTCCGCAAAGATCTCGTGCTGCCAGCGGTCGAGCAGTTGTCGGACGGCTCGTATCTCACCGAGATCTTCGACCGGAGCGATATCCACCATACCCGTCGTGGAATGCCGGTACGTGCGGTGGAGTACACCATCGCCGGCCACGAGGGCGTCTACTGGCTCATCACCACGATCCTCGAACCGGACGAGGCCCCGGCCGCGGAACTGGCCGAACTCCATTCCCAGCGATGGGAGTTCGAGTCCACTCTCGACGAAATCAAGACCCACCTCGGCGGGTCGCACCTGGTACTGCGTTCGCAGCACCCTGACGGGGCCGAGCAGGAACTCTACGGCTTCCTGCTCGTCCACCACGCCATCCGGCACCTGATGCACCAGGCCGCACGACAAGCTGACCGCGACCCCGACCGGATCTCTTTCACCCGCTCACTGCGGGTCGTGCGCCGCCAGGTCACCGACCAGGCGGCGTTTTCCCCCCGGCAGACTCGCCCGCGCGGTCAAAGTCACCCACGCTGAACTCCTCGAACGCCTCCTGTCACGGCGACGCCGCCGGGCCAACCCCCGCGTCATCAAACGGAAAGTCGCCGGCTGGCCCCTCAAACGCGTTGCCCACCGCGTGGCAGACCGCCCACGTATTCCGGCCGTCACCATCATTGGCGCCACCAAGCCCAAACGGGTCAAACGCACGCCAAAGCCCTAAGTTACCGGTATTGACCCTAGCCGGGAAACGTTGCCACATGTGAAGAGAGTCTGGTTGCCGTTCCCCTGGGCGGCGGTTTCCCCGTGTCGCCGCGCTCGCGCCTGTTTGCGGTCGTCATGGGGAGACACACCGGTGACACGTTTGAACGCGGTAGCCGGTGCGCTCCCGGAGCCGCTTCGGCCGGGCACCGTCAGACGGACCGGAGGTGGCGTGCGGGGGCCCGGCCCGGGTCCGGCTTTCCGCGGTTCTGCTGCGGTCCTTCCGGTCGGGCGAGTGCGCGGTAGCGCCCGCGGTGGAAAACGAGGGGTTCGCGGCCGGGGTCCGCCCGGAGCGAGGCGACCCGGCCGACGACGATGGCGTGGTCGCCGCCCTCGTACTCGTGCAGCAGATCGCAGCCGATCCAGGCGCAGGCACCGTCCAGTGACGGTGTGCCCCGGTGGCCCGGTGACCAGGACACCTGTCGGAAGCGGTCCCCGCCGGAGCGGGCGAAGGCCGTGCTGACGTCCTCCTGCTCCCGGGCCAGCACGTTGACGCAGAAGGCGGAGGTGTCCCGCATGAGCGGCCAGGTGCGGGAGGTCCGTGCCACGGCGAAGGAGACCAGCGGCGGATCCAGGGAGAGGGACGAGAAGGACTTGCAGGTGAAACCCACCGGCCCGGAAGGTGTGTGTGCCGTGACGACCGCCACGCCCGACGCGAAGTGTCCGAGGGTTTCGCGGTGGGTCCTGGTGTCGGCGGGGGGAGCGGCGCCGGTGCCGGGGCGGTGTGCGGATCGGGGTCGGCCATGGAGGTGTCCTCGTCTGACGGGTCGGGGGAGGGCTCGGGCGCGCGACGACGGCGAGTGCGCAACGGTGGTGGGTGCGCAGCCGGGGCGGGTGCGGTGGGTGCGGGGCGGCTGGGCGGTCTCGCGGCGCCCGCCGCCCGAACGGGTGCGCTCGGGTCAGACCATGGTGCTCACCGGCCGGCCGTCGCCCACCAGCGCACGCCCGTACATCTCCCGGGCCAGGCCGGGGTTGAGAGTGGGGTGACGGGCCGCGGTCTCCAGGTCGTGCCAGTAGCGCTGGATGGGCCGTCCCCGGGCGAAGCTGCCCGCGCCGTTCACGGTGAGCAGCAGCTGCACCGCCTCGCGCAGACACCCTGAGGCGTGCCCCCCGTCCATACGGACCCGTGCCCGGTCAACGAGGGGCGCGGTGCCGTGCGCAGCGGCCGCGGCGTCGACGGCCTCGCGGAGCGCGCGAGGTGGAGGGCGGCGGAGTCGATCAGAGTGGCGGCGTCGGCGAGCGCGGCCTGGACGCTCGGGGAGTCGGCCAGTCGGGGAAGGAGCGACATGGTCATCGGCTTGCCGCCGTCGACGGCCTCCATGGTCAGTCGGAAGACCGCGCGGGCGGCGCCCAACAGCGGACCCATGGACGCCAGGGTTATCGAGCCCGGCGGGATCCGGTACAGCGGCTCCTCTGCGGTGCCCCGGCCCGCGACCACGTCGGCGAAGGGACGCAGCCTGTACTGCGGCACGAACACCGACTCGGCGATCAGGGTGTCGCTGCCGGTGCCGCGCATCCCGGCCAGGTCCCAGGTGTTCTCGATCGTCAGGTCGGCGGCCCGGACGAGCGCGAGGCCGCGCTCCGGTTCGGCGCCTGGCCGGGTCAGGGGCACCCCGAGCAGGGCCCAGTCCGCCTGGTGGCAGCCGGACGCCCACCCCCAGCGGCCGGAGATCAGCAGTCCGCCCTCGACCGGTTCCGAGGCGGCGTCCGCACCCCCGAACACACCGCACATCGCGGTGTCGGGTCCGGCGCTCCACAGTTCGAAGCACGCCTGCTCCCCGAAGGAGGCCGCTATCTGCTGTGCCACATAGGTGACCATCGCGACCCACGCGCTCGACGGGCAGGCGAGGGCGACCTCGGCGGAGACGTCCAGCACGGCGGCGAGCGGGAGCTGGTGGCCGCCGAAGCTTCGCGGGACGCCGAGCCGGAACAGTCCCGCCTCCCGCAGCGCCCGCGCGGTCTCGGGGGTCAGTCTGCTGTCGCGCTCGGCGGCGTCGGCCTCGGCGCGCAGCACGGGGGAGATCGCGCGGACGGCCCGCATCAGCTCCTCCGTGACGTGCAGGGCGGCGGGAGTGGGGCTGTGGTGACTCGCTGTGTGCATCGCTCTGCTCCAAAGGTCCGGGGGGTCCGGGAGAACCAAGAGGTCGAGTTAAGTGGACCTCGGGGTCCGATTGTGTCGTCCACTATAAACGGACTTTCGGGTCCAGTTAACCGGGCGGGTGTGGTCCGCCGCACCGGGCGGGCGCCCGCCCGGCCGCGTCGACGGCGGGGAGGGCGACTCGGCACACTGTGGAACGGGCACAATGGGACGGTGAAGGCAGTAGAGACGACACCGGAGACCGCGGGGCCCGAGGCGCCCCAGCGTAGGGCCGACGCCCGGCGCAATCACGAGCGGGTGTTCGCCGCGGCGCTGGAGGTCTTCGGAGAGGTCGGCCTCCATGGCACGGTGCCGCAGGTCGCCGAGCGGGCGGCGGTGGGCAAGGCCACGGTCTACCGCAGTTATCCCACCAAGGAAGACCTCCTGGGCGCCGTTGTAGGCCACCGGCTGGCCGAACTGGACCGGATGACCGCACCCGCGCTCGAACTGACGGACGCCTACGAGCGGTTCCGCGCGTTCGTGCTCCGCCTCTTCGAGAGCCTCGCCGGGGACCGGCTGCTCTCGGAGGCGCTCGCCACCGCCCAGTTCCAGACCGCCTCGAACCTGCTCGTCCAACTGTCCGGCCTCATGCAGGAGGCCAAGGCCACCGGGCGGGTACGGGGCGACGCCACCGCCTTCGACCTGCGCGTTGTGCTGTGTGGCATGACTCTGCAGCTGATGCGGACGGCCGAGCGCGACCCCGCGCTGTGGCGCCGGTACGGCGACCTGACCCTCCAGGCGCTGCGTCCCTGAGCCGTACCCGCCCGGCAGCGCCGCGCACCGGCGGCCGGACGCCCGCGCGTGCGGGCCGGCCCCTTCAGGGAACCCGGGGGCGGCAGCCAGCCGTCCCCAGGACGATCCCGCCGGCCCACGGCGCCCTGATGCGGCGCGTGGCGCCGGGAAACTGTCCGAGAAGACGGCGGGCCCTCTCGCGTCCGCCGGTGGGCGGCGCGAGGGGGCCCTTCATCGCTACGGCGTGCGTGCTACTGCCAGCGCACCACGTACGGCGGGTTGTTCGGGTTGCCAGTGTCGCCCTCGGCTCCCCACTTGCTGCCGGGGGTGCTGGAGTTGAACCCGCCGGGCAGCGGCAGCACCGTGGTCAGATCGAAGTGGGCCTTGCTGACGTTGTAGAAGCCCCCGATGGTGTACGGACCGGTGCCGACGATGTCGAAGGTCTGGCACTGGCCGGGGAAGACGACGTAGCTGTGGCGACCGGTCGACCAGGTGATGTCGGCGGCGTAGTTGCCCTGGGCGCAGAGCTGGACCCGGTGGTTGCTGATGGCGGCGGAGGCAGGTGTGCCGACGGCGACGACGGCGGCACCGGCGGCGAGGGCGGCGGTGCTCACGGCGAGCGCGGAACGGCGGCTCAGTCTCTGCTTGACACGCATGGGAACTCCCGTGGGTATGAAAGGCGTGGGACCGGCGGCACTTGCCGTTCCGCTCGGTCAGGGGTCGGTCAGGGAGACAACGAGTTCCGTGGACAGCGGAGTTCACTCCGGCTGTTCCGTCGGTGACATGTTGCGCGCCGAACACCCTGCGGCGCAAGGGTGTTCGGTTGGCGATATGCGTGCGTGAGCAGTACGACAGGCCCGGCGCCCGAACCGCATGCGTGCCTGGGCCACCCGGGCGCCCCTGCTGCCGGCGCTGCTCTTCATGATCG
>NZ_JBHJUW010000261.1:0-5498 GCF_042268205.1 Streptomyces sp. NPDC056160 | reverse complement strand
TTCGAAGGGCCATACCTTCATCTCTCGCACAGCATCGCTTCCAGGAACTGCCCTACAAACAGATCCCTTTCCGCGTTCAGGACACAAACACCCAGGCCATCCTCCGCCTGGCGAGACAACGCGTGAACGTCATCCACGCGATGATCCGCACCGGCACCCTCTACGAACCCCGCACCCTCGACCTCGCCGCCTGAACACCCCACCCGCCTACCCTTTCCACCCCGTCACGCCCGCGCACCGGCACGGCCACCCCCGCCAAGCCGGCCACCGGCCTGCCCCCACGACACCCGATCCGCCGGGAACGTCACGCGAAGCGTGACGTTCCCGAAAACCAGCACGAACCCCTACGAACCAGCCCCACCAGGGTTGACGAAACAGATAGGGGCACCCCCCCCGAAACCCCCCACACCAGCAACACCATCCGGAGAAACACCATGGCCTCGACGTCCGTCAGCCGCATCATCCCCGCCTCGCCCGACAAGGTCTGGAGCCTCATCGGCGGCTTCGGCGCCCTGCCCGACTGGCTCCCCTACATCCCCGAGAGCACCCCGCTCGAAGGCGGCCGGGTCCGCCGGCTGAAGAACTCCGAGGGCGAAGTCATCATCGAGCGCCTCGTCGACTTCAACGAGACGGAACGCCACTACAGCTACGCCATCCTCCAGGCCCCCTTCCCCGTCAACGGCTACGTCTCCACCATCCGCGTCCACACCGTCCCCGGACAGGAGAACGCCACAGAGGTCCAGTGGTCCGGCCGCTTCAACCCGGAAGACGCCACCGAGGATGAAGTCGTCGCCCTGTTCACCGGCATCTACCGCGACGGCCTCGACGCCCTCCACAAGACCCTCACCGCCTGACACCGACACCCGTCCGGGACGCCGGACCACACGGCCCGGGAACGCACCCCGCGTACCCGGGCTGCGGTGCGCCCGGGCGCGGAGTCACTCGTGAGCCGGGCTGCGGGACACATCGGCGATGACAGGTATGTGTGAAGCCTTGCCGCACACCTCACGACCGGTCAGTCCCTGCCGCAGGCGGCCGAGTTCGCGGAGCGGAGGGGACGCATGCGGGGCGAGCGAGGGCTGTCGTCCCCGGTGAGGAACCGCAGCTCCCTGAGGTGGTGCAGGTGCGGGCCGAGACACTCGGCGACGTCGGTTCTCGTCAGGGGCCAGGCACGGTGCCGGGGCAGCCGTCGATTGCGTGCGGACATGCCGGACAGAATCGCAGACGGGGACGAGGCGGGGCGGTCGCCCCCGCACGCGAAGCCGGTCAGCCCCAGATGGGCTTCTCACGATTCTCCGGCTCGTCCGTGAGGAACCCGTCGAGGATACGGGCGGTCTGTACCGCCCTGCTCGTGCAGAATTGCTGCCGGTCCGTTTCGTCCGCGGGGATCTCGGACTCGCTGTACCAGACAGTGACGAAGAGGTTGTCGCGCCGGAAATGAACCCATGTCGAGTCCTTCTTGCCGGACTTCTCGCTCGACTCGTCCTTGACCGACTGCAGCGCCTCGTCCGCCGGAAGGTCGGACTCCGGTACGTCGCTGGTGTTGATGGTGCGGTCGTAGGGATTGGGACCCCGCGTGATCGCGGCCATCTCCTTGCGCGCGTCCGCCTCGCTGTCGAGCAGCCGCGCGTTGAGGACCAGCTGGAAGGGGATGGTGCCGTCCGCCTTCCATCCGCAGTTCGCGTTCTTGCTGTCGTTGTCGGTCTCGGTGAGCTCCCAGGCCGCCAGCTGGTCGAATCCGCGTAACCGGTTGCGCTCCAGGTAGCTGCACACGTTCGGCATCCGCTGGAACCGGGCTGTCGCCGTGGGGCTCGGACCGGGGCTCGATCCCGTGCCGTCGGCACGGTCGGTGCTGTGCTCGGCCGTGGCGTAGTGGACGACGGTGGCCACCAGGGCGAGGGCCACGGGAAGGGCCGCGAGAAGCAGGATGCTTCTACGGTCGGTCCGACGTCGGGCCGGGACGGAGACCTTGGGCGGTTCCGGGACGGGGTCCTTGGGCGGCTCCGGGACGGGGTCCTTGGGCGGCTCCGCACCCTCTTCGTGGCCTCCATCGCCGGGAAGGGCGCGCGTGGGCGCGGCCGGCGCGAGCGGGACGGTTGGGCCGGGGCCCTCGCGTAGCAGGGCGAGGCGCTGCCGCACCGACGTCGCCGTACGGGGACGGTCGTCCGGGTCGCGCTGGAGGAGGTCCGTCAGCAACCGGGCCACCGCCGCCGGGACGTCGGGACGTACCGCGGTCACGCGCCTGGGCTCTTCGTCGAGTTTGCGGCGGACCACCGCCAGCGGACTGCCGTCGCCGAACGGCGGCTCCCCGGTGAGCAGAGCGAACAGGACGCTGCCGAGGGCGTAGAGGTCGGAGCGTTCGTCACCCCGCTGGTCCAGGAACTGCTCCGGCGCTCCGTACTGGGCGGTGCCCACCGGCGAGAGCAGGCTGGTCGGCGCGACCGTGAACGTGTGGGTGTGTGTGAAGCCGGCGATGCCGAAGTCCACGACCTTGACGCGACCGTTGACGGTGAGCATGACGTTGGACGGCTTGATGTCGTAGTGCACGACGTTGACGGCGTGCGCGGCGACCAAGGCGGCGCAGATCTCCTCGGCGATCCCCAGGGCGCGCCCCAGGGGCTGGGGGCCGTGCCGGTGCAGGTGCTGGGCGAGGCTGGTGCCCTCGACGTGCTCCATGACCAGGAAGTGCACGTCCTCATGGACGCCACGATCATGGAGGGCCACGACGTTCGGGTGGTTGATCTGGGCGGCGGCGACGGCCTCGCGTGCGAAGCGCTGGAGCAGCTCGGGCGATGCGGTGTCGTCGTGGTGCAGGAGCTTGACGGCGACATCGCGGTGCAGGTCCCGGTCACGGGCGGACCACACCTCACCCATGCCGCCCCGGCCGAGCAGCCGCGTCAGCTCGTACCTGCCCGCGATGAGAGCGCCCCGCTCCACCCGCCACCTCCCGTAATCCGTACTGGCGTCAGCATGACGGATCACGCCGGATGGTGGCAGCCGGTTCCCGGTGCTCCCCGACCTTCCTGATGATTCCCTCAAGCAGACCTCGTCGAAGACGGCCGACGGTAGCGCGAGGTCCCGCACCCCGGGTGTCGATGGCGGCACGAATCTGCCCATGACTGATCACTGGTGGGTGAACGTACGTCAGCGCGTCGAGGCGGCGCGTGCAGGGCCCGCGGGCAACAAGGTGTTCGGGGCGTGGGGACACGGGTGGATCACGGAAGGCCCGCGACAGCGCGACCGGGGAGCCCCACCATCAGCCGGACGCCCGATGCCAGATCAAGACTTGCATCCCTTCAGGCCCTTCCAGCTTCCTGCGCCGCCTTCTTCGACGGCTGGGACGGCGAGCGCGTATCCGAGCCCATGCCGCCCGATGGCCGGCTGGAGCTGAACGCCCAGCGCTCAGCACTTCGGACTGAGGCTCAGCTGCAGGTGAGGTAGTTGTATCCGGCGCTGCGGACGACACCGCTGCTGTCGTAGAAGTCGTAGTTGCCGTCACCGTTCCGCCAGAGGTTGAACGAGTGTTTCGACCCCACGTATGTGGTGACGCCGCTGCCGTTGTCGGTCGCGAGACCGTAGCCGTGGGCGAAGGGGGCATGACCACTGGCCGCGGTGAACGTGTCCTTGCCCGCGGCACCGTCGACGTACTTCAAGCCCATCCACTTCGTCTGGAAATTCACCATGGCGGTTTTGGTGGCCGAGCCGAACCTTCCGTCGATCTCCCCCAGCTGAGGTAGCCGTACGACCACAGGACCTTCTGCCACAAACATGTGGCGTTGGAGTTCGTGTTGGAGCTGGTGGACAGGATGCCTTCGTCGGTCCAGTCGTCCGTGAAGTCCCCTTGACCGCCGATGTAGGCGGCGCCGGTGTAGCTGTTACTGGCGGACGCGGGCGCGGCGGTGAGGCCGCCGATCACCAGTGCCGCCATGGCGGCCGTCAGCGCCATCGTGAGGCGTGGCCGGACGTGTGACGACATGGGCTTCCTTCTTTGGCTGGTGGGCCCCGCCACGGCCAGGCGTCGGGCACCGGTGACAATCGACTTGGGTGTACCTCCGTGTGTGTCGTCGTGCTCTGAAGAGGGCCGGATGTCTTCCTGGGGCCGTCCGGCCGTATGAGCTGGAGTTCTGGGCGCGTGCCTGAGCTGTCACCGGGAGCCGGCCAGGCCCTGCCGCACGCACCGTTGCTCGCCGTTCCGGTCAGCGGCAGGCATTGAACGTCGCCTTGCCGTAGTACAAGGGCCGCAGTTCATCGCCGAGGTACATGCTCCAGACGCCGCTGCTGGAGCGGACGAACGTCACGTAACGTCCCGTCTCCTTGTGGTTCGCCGTCAGGCCCACGTAGACGTAGCGGTCGCCGCCGGCCTCGTCCAGTGCACGGCCGGCGTAGTGCACGGTCTTCGGTCCGACGATGCCGTCGGCCACCAAGCCGGCCGCCGCGTAACGGTGCTGCCACCGCTTCGTGGTGGCCCGCCCCCAGGCCGCCGTGAACGCTACGGCCGGCAGGCGCGGATACCATCCCACCCAGGTTGGTAAACCACGGCGGTAGCCACCTGCAACCGGGGCCGTACGGCACGGTGCCAGTCCGTCCGGCTCTGCCCGGCGTCGGCTGCCGCGGCGGTATGGGCTCCAGCCCGAGCGACTCCAGCAAATACTGCTGTGCGGGCATCAGCCGGTCCCATCATGCACGCTGCGCCGCCGCCCACGCTCCCAGGTCCTCGCCCTGCGCGATCACATCAGCCCGCGGCCTCGGGGAGCGGGCCGCCGGCCCTCACGTGTGCCTGGCACAACCGGTAGGCGCGCTGCCGCCCCGCATCCCACACCGGGCACCATCCCGCGTCGATCGCTTCCAGTGCCTCCCCGCGCGCCTGGGACAGCTCCGGCTACCGGACCGTCCTGCTCGCCTGCCGCGCGCCGCCGGGTGTTCCTGACGGTGTGGCGGGCCGTGGTGCGCTGGTTGTCGGCCCATCGCCCGAGGGTCTGTCCCTCCACACCGGCATCGACGTCAGCGCCGGGATGCCGGCGCCGGCGAGGCAGCGGCTCGGCGACGATGCAGCCCTCCACGTGGTCGACCTACGCGACCGTTCGCCGACGGGACTTTCGGCGACGTGGTCGCGTCGCTGGTGTTGCACTCCCTGGAGGACTGGGGGCCGACGCTGGCCGAGTTGCGGCGGGTACTCCGGCCCGGCGGCCGGCTGATCGCGTCGGTGAGCCACCCTTTCACGGCGTACGCGCACCGGGACAGCCGACCTGACCACCACGCGACTGCCAGCTATACCTTCGACTTCCGGACGGCTTCCAGGACCTGTCGGCCAATCCCGACTTCCTGTTCCTTGTCGTCGGGGTACCGGCCTCAGCTTGCCGGCTCAGGCAGCCGGCCAGTCGCGGATCACGAGCGAACCCAGAAGGGTGCAGATCTATTGAGGGTGCTGTCGATCAGTCAGGGAATATGAGCTGGCCGCGGTAGCGTGCCTGGTGGTTGCGGGTGAACTCCTGCTGCTG
>NZ_JBHJUW010000260.1:0-5530 GCF_042268205.1 Streptomyces sp. NPDC056160 | reverse complement strand
GGGGGCGCCGTTGTCGCAGGTCACTCCGCGGAAGACCTCGACGGTCTTGCGGCTGTCGTTGCGGATGTTGAGGCTCTTGGAACCCAGGCCGCTGATCACGGTGATGCAGCCGCCCGGGTGGGCGGAGTAGGAGCGCTCGTTGATGTGGATCCAGCCCTCCTCGAAGTTCCGGCGGCCGTGGTTGTTGCCACCCTCGTGGTCGTTGCCCTCGTGGTTGTTGCCCTCGTTGCCCTTGCCCTCGTTGCCCTTGGAGGCGTTGCCACCGGTGTCGCCGCCCATGGGCGCGGCCGGGGCGGCCTGCACGGCGGCGGGGACCGTCTGGATCTGCGGCGCGGGGGAGGCGGCGGCGTAGGTGATGCCGGTCGCGGTCAGGGCTGCTGCGGCGGCGACGGCCGCGGTGACGGCGCGCGAACGGGTCATGATCATGGCAGTGCTACTCCTCGTTCTCAGATAGGTCGGCTCGGCAGCCGTCCTGTGACCGAACGTACGCAGCCGCATCCGGGCTGTCATCTCGAGCGGAGCGGGAGTGCTGCTTCATGGGAGCCGATCGGGGTATGCCGAGCGCTCGACCGCCGTGTGGCAAAGAACTGATGGGTCATCAAGAAGTCATAAATTATGAGTAATTGACTGGCCATTGACCCGTCAGGGTAATCTTCTGATGCCAGCTCACCTCTTCCGGTGGCGGGCCTGACGGGAACTGTCGGCGCGTCGATGCTTGACATGCGGAAGATGCCAAGCATTGCACAACGGGTCCGGCTGATGCCCGACGGGCGAGCGGTGACGCCGCAGGAGTATGAGCGGTGGAGGATCCGCGATTACGGAGGCTGTGGCCGTCCGGCCTTCGGGGCCCGCTGAGTGGCCGCACGGTCCGGTGTGCCGGACCCGCCGGACATGCCACGAACGCGCGACGCGTGTCCGCCGCAGCCGACCCGGCTGCCGAGCCGACCGACTGGCGCCGGGCCGGCCGATGGGCGCCGGGCCGGGGCGCCGGTGGCACACCTACCTGCCGAGATCGCGTGGCATCGTCCGCGACTTCTTCCGGGATCGCTGCGGCTTCGAGGGGCTCCTACCCGGCGGGCGTCTCCGCGAGCTGCACCGGCATCGGCACGGGCACCGGACAGCAACCTGGCGAGCCCTTACTCACCTGCGGCACCTGCTGATGGACAGCGGTCTCCTTCCGCCGCGTCGACCGTCAGCTCACCTCCACCAGGGGTGACTGACCGGAACGGCCCGTGGCCATCGGGAAACCCCGAACACCGCTGGTTCATCCGGCACTTCGCCACCTGACACCGGAGGCGGCACCTGCGGGCGAAGGCAGAAGAGGCACCGTTGGAAGGCCCCAGAGCAACCACACCAAGCAGGAAGTGGCGATCCGCCAGCTCGTCCGCCAAGGGCCGGTCCCCGACATCGCGGAGGCCCTCGGCTGTCACGGCCGGCCTCCCAGCGGGGCACCTGACCTGGACCTTCCTGGCCCTGCGCTGATCTCACCGGAGCCGACCCGAGTGCGTTCGTCCAGCGGGTTCTCAGATCCAGGTGGGCACGTGCCCCTCGGTGTAGCGGGCGCCGAAGCCGCCCTCAGGCAGGATCTCGCCGATTGCCTCGAGGTCGGACTCGGTGAGGGTGAGGTCGGCGGCGCCGACGTTTTCCTGGACGCGCTTCGGGCTGCGGGTGCCGGGGATGGGCACGACGTGCTCACCCCGGGTCAGGAGCCAGGCCAGCGCGAGCTGGGAGACGGTGGAACCCATGGCCGCCGCGAGCTCTGCGAGCCGGCCGACGGCTTCGACGTTCTTCTCGAAGTTGCCCGGCTGCCAGCGAGGGTCGAGGTTGCGCATGTCGGTGGCTTCGTACTGGCCGGCGGGCTTGGCGGTGCCGGTGATGAATCCGCGGCCGAGGGGGGAGTAGGCGACGAAGCCGATGCCGAGTTCGTCCAGGGTGGGCAAGAGCTGCTCGACGTCCCGTTCGAACAGGGAGTACTCGGTCTGCAGGACGGAGACCGGCTGCACGGCGTGCGCCTTGCGGATCGTCTCGGGTCCGGCCTCGCTGAGGCCGAAGAACTTCACCTTGCCCGCGTCGATCAGCTCCTTGACGGTGCCCGCGACCTCCTCGATGGGCACGTCCGGGTCGACGCGGTGCTGGTAGAAGACGTCGATGTGATCCACGCCGAGGTAGTGCAGGCTGTTGTCGGCGACCCTGCGGATGTTGTCGGGCCGGCTGTCGGGAACGCCGCCGATCTGCTCCGGAGGCACGGACATGTCGACGCCGAACTTGGTGGCCAGGACCACGTCGTCGCGGAAGTCCCTGACTGCCTTGCCGACCATGATCTCGTTGGATCCGGTGCCCCAGCCGTACATCTCGGCGGTGTCGAAGAAGGTGACGCCCAGGTCGTGCGCGCGACGGAGGGCGGCGACGCCGGCCTCCTCGCCGGTGGGTCCGTAGGCCATCGTCAGGCCCATCGCGCCGTAGCCGATCGCCGAGACCTCAAGGCCCTGGCTTCCCAGTGTCCGGTGCTGCATGAATGACTCCTCAGGAAGAAGCCAGTGCCGCCCCGCCCACGTCTGCCCGCGGAGGAGCGGCGGCAGGTGGCGTGCGATCGCAAGGCTGCCGATGCCCTTGTACTGGGCCTTGCTCGGGCTTTCGGTGAACGCGGCGAGCGTGCGTGCCGGACGTCGCTCTGCGCGGGCGGACGTCGGCGGGGGCGGCACTGGAAGGCAATTGCCGGTGGACCGTTGTGTCAGTGCGCTGCGACGGTCAGTCCGGCGCGGTGGATGCGGGTCTGCTCCGCGACGCGCCGGCCGAGGTGGCGGGCGGTGTTCAGGTCTGCGTCGTGGACGGCGGGGGTGTCGTTGAAGCTCTGTGCACCGGCGCCGAGGTAGAAACCGAGGCGGTTGTCGTCCTGGGGGTTGGATGTGGTGGTGTTCCAGCCCGGAAGCAGGCCCAGGCTCACCCAGAGCATCCCGTGCTGGGCCGCCAGGAGCGAGAGGTACTGCAGGGTGTGCATCTTGTCGCCGCTCATGGAGCCGGAGTTGGTGAATCCCGCCGCGAGCTTGTCGCTCCAGGCACGGGTGCTCCACCGCTTGCTGGTGGCCTCGGCGAAGGCGTGGAACGCCCCCGACGCGGTGCCCATGTAGGTGGGGGTACCGAAGATGATGGCGTCCGCGGCGTCCATCAGCTCCCAGTCGGCGTCGCTGAGGGAGGCGACGTCCACGCGGTGGACGTGCGCCCCGGCGATGGAGCGCGCGCCGTCCGCGACGGCCGCGGCGATCTGCGCGGTGTGGCCGTAGCCGGAATGCGAGGCGATGACGATCGAGATGTCGGACATGAGTGTTCCTCTCCTGCCGCGATGGCGGCGTGTTCGGTGGTGCGCCGGCGCACGACGAGCTGCCCGCTGCGGCGGGCGGTCGCACGGCTCCACGCTTGGTGACCACGGGCCCGGCGGGGCATATCGCATGCCCAGGTGCCGCGGGCAGGTGTCGGCCACCAATCAGCTGGATCGCTGTTCCGCTGAAAACAGTAACACCGATAAGGCGACGATACGCAAAGTCGGATATCGTTGTTCCATGAACGAAGGACGACGCGCCGCGCGACGCCAGGTACTGCAGGTGGCCGCCAAGCTCTTGGAGGAAGGCGGCAGTGACGCGGTCTCCACGCGTGCTGTCGCCGCGGCCGCGGGCATCACGGCCCCCGCGCTCTACCGGATGTTCGACGACAAGGACGGGCTCCTGGCCGAACTGGCCGCCTACGGATTCGAGATGTACCTGGCCGAGAAACGGGAGGCACTGGCGCTGACACCCGACGACCCGGTGGCCGACCTCTACCGCGGCTGGGACCTGCACGTCGACTTCGGGCTGCGGCACCCCGCGTTCTACATGCTCATGTACGCCACCGTGCGCCCCGGGCAGCGGCCCCCGGCGGCGGACGAGGCGCACGCCCTGCTGGTGAGACTGCTGGGCCGGGCGGCCGAGGCCGGGCGCCTTCGGGTCCCGGTGGAGCAGGCGACCCGCGTCATCCACGCGGCGACGACGGGGGCCGCACTGGCGCTGATCGGCGAAGAGCCCTCGGTGCGGGACCTGACCACCTCGACACGGCTACGGGACACCGTCATCGCCTCGGTCACCACCGACTCGCCCGCCTCGTCCGGGTCGGACCTGGCCTCGCGCGCACTCACCCTCGATGCCGCACTGGAAACCGCACTCACCACCGGGTCCCCGGCCGCGGGCACCGGGGTTCCTCTGCGAGAGACGGAGACGGCTCTGCTGCGCGAATGGCTGCAGCGGCTCGCAGGCTGAACCGGCCGGCTGCTCCATAGGCCGTGTGGATCCGGTTCACGGCGGGAGGGACGGGTGTGTTCGTCCGCTCTTCGCGTAGGAGACGGTCAGTTGCGGACTGTCAGCGTTGGCGTGTGACCTGTTTCCGGGACCATGCGGTGGCGTCGGCGCCGTAGCGGACCAAGAGGCGTGCGAACTGGATGCGTTCCTCCGGCGACCAGGCAGCGGTGATCTCCTGGAACGCTTCTCGCTGTTCAGCGGCGAAGCGGTTACGTTCGGCCTCGCCGTGCTCGGTGAGTTCGAGCACCGTGCGGCGTCCATCGGTCTGGGACGCCGCACGGCGCAACAAGCCGTCATGGATGCACGCGGCGACGGCCCGGCTGGCAACCGGTTGGGCGACGCCCATCTCGGCCGCGAGGCCACCGACGGTCGTCTCACCCGGCGCGTCGGCGATCACATTGAGTACGAGGTTGCGTGAGAGGTCCTTGCTCGAAGCCGGTGCGCGCCGTCGCAGCCGGGACAGCGCCGGGCCGATCTGGTCCAGCGCCAGGTCGTCGGGGGCCTGATCGGAGAAGGAGGCGCTGCTCATGTGTCTGAGTGTAGCCCGCGCCCGCACATTTGCATGACCCTTGATAAGTGCATGGCATCGGGTATGTAAATGTGGACGAGCAAGGAAACGAGGCGGGCCGCCATGGCACTCACCGCGATCACCAACGCCCCGGTCTTCGACGGGGAGAAGAACCTCGGGGTGCAGACCGTGGTCATCGACGGCGGCAGGATCGCTCGTGTCGGGGGCGATGCTCCCCGGGGCAGCGAGATCGTCGACGGCGGCGGCGCCACACTGCTGCCGGGACTCATCGACGCCCATGTTCACTCCGCCCCGGGTTCCCTGGCGCTCGCCCTGCGGTTCGGGGTGACGACCGAACTGGAGATGCAGGGGATGAACACGCGGGAGAACCGCGGGCTCATCACCGAGGACGACACCGTGGCTGACGTGCGCTCTGCCGGATTTGCCATCACACCGCCCGGTGGTCACCCCAGCGAGCTGATGCCCGAGGGATTCCGGCCGAAGTGGGACCTTCCCCCGGTGATGCCTTTGATGCCCTTCTCGACAACGCCCGAGGAGGCCGCCGCCTTCGTGCCCCAACTCCTGGCTCGTGGATCGGACTTGGGTGCAGATCTATTGAGGGTGCTGTCGATCAGTCAGGGAATATGAGCTGGCCGCGGTAGCGTGCCTGGTGGTTGCGGGTGAACTCCTGCTGCTG
>NZ_JBHJUW010000259.1:0-5558 GCF_042268205.1 Streptomyces sp. NPDC056160 | reverse complement strand
CGTGGACGGACATGCGCCCCCGGAGCCTGGCCGTGGCCCTGGACGGAGCCGACCGGGACACCCCGGTGTCTCGTGCCGCTGCACCTGAGCAGTAGACCCTGTCGTCACACTCCCGCCCGCCCCGCGACGCCTGGCACGCCCTCTCGCCGCACCGGGCGAAAGCCCGAGTACACCCAGTACGAGGACTTCCGCCCGGCACGCCGAGAGCACGCCGACTTCGTCCACGCGGAAGATCCACAATTGCTTGAGGGGCTTGCGCAGGTCCGTACTGAGAGGTCGTTTTCTCCCGTTGTTTCATCCCGGAATCTTTGGTTGATGCGGCTTTGTGGGGTCGCGCCAGGAGATGGTGTTCTCGCCGGTGAGGCGGACCATGAGATCGGTCATGGCGAGGTGGATCATTGCTTCGGAGCGGGTGGGCAGGGTCTCGTAGTCGCGGGCCAGGCGACGGTGGAGCATCAGCCATCCGTAGGTCCGCTCCACGGTCCAACGTTTGGGAAGCGGGGTGGATCCCCTGGTCCCGGGATTGCGTTGGACGATTTCCATGTCGATGCCGAGGGTTGCGGCGTGTTCGAAGAGGTGCTGGCGGTAGCCGCCGTCGACCCAGGTCTTGCGGACGGTGGGGTGCTCCGCGGCGACTTGTTCGACGAGGATCCGGCCGGCGTCGGAATCCTGCACACTCGCCGCGGTGACCGTCACCGCCAGCAGCAGTCCAAGGGTGCCGGTGACGATGCTCTGCTTGCGGCCCACGATCTTCTTCGCCGCGTCCGTGCCCTGCCCGGCGGCCGGGACACTGGTGGAGGTCTTCACGCTCTGCGCGTCGATGACACATGCCTAGGGCTGGGTGCTGCGCCCCTCCTTCTGCCTCACCAACTCCCGCAGCAGTCCGTTGAGCTGGGCGAACACGCCATCCTTTTGCCACTTGGCGAAGTAGCCGTAGAGGGTCTCCCAGGGCGGGAAGTCGTGCGGCAGGCAGCGCCACTGCACGCCGGTGCGGTCCACGTACAGGATCGCGTTCATGATCTCGCGCAGTTCGTGCTCGGGCGGCCGCCCGAAAGCCAGGGCCCGACGCCGACGCTCCGATCGCCAGGCCGCCAGGACCGGCTCAACCAGCTCCCACCGGGCATCGGACAGATCACTCGGATACGCACGACGTTCCTCCATGCCCTGGATGTACCGCCAGCAGAGGAGTGCGCCCAGGCGCGCGTTCTGCCTTGCGGAAGCACGCGCCAGAATCGGGCGTCTGGGAATGAAACAGGCACAGGCCACCTCCAATCCCAGCCGTCGCCCCACTCAGCCCATGAGGACCACTCACATCGGTAGCCTCAACAACACCACACCAGCGCACCTCAGAAAACCGTCGAAAACAACGCATTAGCGGTGGAAACGACCTCTAAGACTGGTTGAACCAGGAGTTCGGATCCTCAGTCAGGACCCAGCTCCTGACAGGAGGGCGGGCCTTGCCAGGTGGAGCCGGGCGACACCAGCAGCGGGGGGTTGTCGACGGGTGCGGTATCGGACAAGCGGAGACAGACACATCGTGTAACCCCTGTGGCCGCCTGGCTCCGGTGCGTCTCGCCGATCGTCGTCAGGCACGCCGATGAGAAACCGGTGAAACGGTGAAACAGTTCGCCTCCGTCCGGCCAAGTACCGGGTGTAAGAGATCACCAATCCCCTTGGAGGCACGGGTGCCCCTGATACCCGAACGGGCCGCAGCGGCCCGACGACCGGCGAACCGGGCCGCCCCGCCACGGCCGGACGCCGCCGGCTTCGCACTCTTCTACGAGGAGAACTTCGACGCCGTCCTCGGCTTCGTCACCCGGCGCACGGCCTGCCCGCAGGTGGCCGCGGACCTCACCGCCGACATCTTCGTCGCCGCGCTGGAGGCCGCTGGTCAGTACGACGCCAAGCGCGGGGCCCCGGCCGCCTGGCTGTACGGCATCGCCCGCAACGTCCTCTCCACCCATTACCGCGGCAGCGTCCGTGAACAGCACGCGGTCGCCCGGCTCAACGGGCGGCGGCTGCTGGACGAGGAGGACATCGCCGCCCTCGACGAACGTATCGACGCCGAACGCGCCGCCCGCGAACTGACCGAGCGGCACGCGGAGCTGATCGCACCGCTGCGCGCGGTCCTCGATCTGGTGGCCGTCGACGGCCTCAGCCCGCGCGAGGCCGCACAGGCCCTCGGCCTCAACACCACGACCGTACGGGTGCGTCTGCACCGTGCCAGGCGCGCACTGCGCACCGCACACCCACCCGTTGCCGACCGTACTGACCCGACCGCGCCCACGACGAGCGCGGTTTGCGCAGAACGCACCCTGGAGGTTGTCTCATGACCACGCCGACCGGATTCAAGAAGCAGCTCGCGGCGGAACTGTCGGCCATGGCCACCGCCGCCCCCTCCCCCGCCCCTGCCGTGCCCGTCCCTGCCCGCCGTCGGCGTACCCCGTTCGCCCTGGCCGCGGTGGCAGCCGCGGCCGCGGCGGTCGTCGTGCCGGCCGTGAGCGGCTCCGGCAGCTCGCCCGCGTACGCCGTGGACAAGCAGGACGACGGCTCCCTGATCCTCGACCTGAACCGCGCCGAGGGTCTGCCCGGACTTCAGGAGCAGCTGAAGAAGCTGGGCGTACCCGCGGTCGCCCTGAAGGCGGACAAGGGCTGCACCGAGGTTCCGCCCGCGGAGTACTGGGCCACCAAGTTCGAGGCGCTGTCCTCCGACCCCGGCAAGGCCCGCATCCGGACCGACATGATCCCGGACAACGCGACCCTGCTCATCGTCGCGGAGTTCAAGGACGACGACTCGGTCAAGGCGATGTCCTACCGGCTGGTCAAGAAGGACAAGGTTCCCACGTGCGCCGTCCCGGGCATCGGGGAGGGCGTCCTGGACCCGTCCGTCCGCGTCGGCTGACGCGTGTGCGGCGCCGCGGAGGACTCTGCGGCGCCGCAAGACGGTTCTCCTCCCGCACGGTGATGAGCAGCGTGGGCGTCGTGCGGGTCGCTCTTTGGAATGGCGTAGAGCTGCGCGTGAGGTCATAGTCGCGGTCGAATGAACGTGAGGGAAGATATGGATTCGTAGTCAAGACTGCCTATCCGAAGTAGACGCTCACGCGCCCTGAAGGAAATGGCTCATGCCGCAGGAACGTCCCGCGTACGGATTGGCCGGAGACCTGACCGTCGCCACTGTGCTGCCGGACATTGCTCAGGCCCTGGAACAGGTGGTCACACTGGCCGAGGCCGATCTCGGCTTCCGGCTCTTCCTGCGAGCCCTGAAGGCCTATTCGGTCCGGCTCCCGAAAGAGCACTACGACCGCTTCCTCGTCCTGGGTGAACAACTCGGCTACCCCCTCGCACTCGTCCGGGATGGCCTCGACGTCGACTGGCCCCCCATCAACACCACACACCGCGACACTTCCTGGGACTTCGGACTTTCTCAGCTCGCCGGCAACGCCCACCAGGACTGGCGCCCTGACACGGCCCGGAGAGAGATCCACCGGGTGGCCGACGCGGACGAGCCCGGGCCGTCCCCCGGCACGGCGGCAGCCCTCCTGCTGGTGGACGCACAACGCCTGCTGCACTCACCGCTGCCCGACGACACCCTCACCATGGTGTGGGTCGCCGTGTCGGACGCAGCCCTGCGTATAGAGGGGCGCAGCTGGCTGCAGTTGGCAAACGTGTGCGAGGAACGTCTGAATAGGATGGCGGGCCTTGACCCCTGATCCTGAACACGGGCTATGCGGCTTCGGCCGGCGTAGTTGATGTTGTCTGGAGTGCTTGCTCATAGGCGATCGGGCTGCGGTGGCCGAGGCGGGAGTGGCGTCGGACCGTGTTGTAGCGATGCAGCCAGCGGAAGAGGTCCAGGTGAGCCTCGCGCTCGGTGTCCCGGGCCCGGCGGCCCTGGAGGGTCTCCCGTTTGCAGGTCGCGTTGAACGACTCGGCGAGTGCGTTGCCCGCGCTGGAGCCGATCGCGCTCATGGACTGGGTGACGCCCGCTTCGCGGCAGGCGTCGGCGAAGGCCCGACTGCAGTACTGGACGGTTCACGTTCCGAGCCCGCTCGGCGCGCAGCAAGCACGGGGTCACGTTCCCCTGCTTTCTGCCCGCGGTCAGCAGAGACGCGCTGAAGAAAATGGGTGCCGAGGTGCGCAGTTGGCGCATCCACCGGTGTACCGGGCACACCTTCGCCCAGCTCGCACGGTTCATGAATCCGATCGTGCGGGGCTGGATCCAGTACCACGGAGCGTTCTACCCCTCCGCACTGAGGCCCTTCCTCCAGCGCATCAACGCCTACCTGCTGCGCTGGATCCGCAGAAAGTACAAACGACTCGCCGGCTACCGCAAGGCCAGGAACATGTCTCCAAGGGATCACGCAGCGATACCCGGGGATGTTCGCGCACTGGCGGATGTGCCGCACCGTCTTGGGAGCAGGGTGACAAGAGCCGTGTAACGGGAGACTGTTACGCACCGTTCTGCGGGGGCCGGAGGGTGAGACTCCCTCCGGCTACCCGACCCGACGTACTTGGTGTTCGTCTGGTCCGCGGTGAAGTCGCGGCCGATCAGGTCCGGGACCGACCTTCACCGCGGCCTGGTCGGGGACAGTGGTGCGGTGTTTGCGCGGCGCAGGCGGGGCCCGGCCGGCCCGATCGTCTGCATGATCCGGGCGACGCGCTTGTGATTCACCGCCTCGCCGGTCTCCCGGAGCTCGGCGGTGATCCTGGGAACGCCGTAGTTGCCGTCCGAGGCCTGATGAAGTGTGCGTATCCGGTCAGCGAGCTTCGAGTCGGCGGCCTGGCGGGCCGCCCTCACGGCCGCTGTCTTGCGCCAGTAGTAGAAGCTCGTTCGGGCGATGCCCAGAATGTGCACAGCCGCTTCACGCCGTAGCGGCGCTGGTGGTCGGCGACGAACTGGAAGCGGTTCACCAGCGCGTCTCCCCGGCGAAATACTTCGCGGGCTTCCGCAGGATCTCGCGTTCTTCCTCCAGCTCACGGACCTTCTTGCGCAGCGCGGCGTTCTCCGCCTCCAGAGGCGTGGGTGGCTCGGCGGGTGTCTCCGCACGGCGTCGCCGTGGCCGGCGCGCGCCGGCCGCCCGGACCCAGTTCCGCAGCGTTTACGGGTTGTTTCCCACATAGGCAGCGACCTGCCGGGTCGTCGCCTCGGGCCGCGACTGGTACAGCGCGACCGCGTCCGCCTTGAACTCCTGCGGGTAGTGCTTCACGACCACGAGATGTCCGTTCTCAGATCCTCAGGATCCAGTGTCTCGTGTGTCCAAGATCAGAGGTCAAGGCCCATCCCGCACCGACATTGAGACTGGTACCTGGCACCGCTCGGGGGTCTGACCCGCCCACTGACTGACGCTTCGGCTGTCCTCGGGTTGAATCGCTCGGCTCCCGGTCGGTGCCACAGCGCGCGTGACCGGCCGGGCTACCGTGACCTCATTGCCTCGCCCAACCCTCTTGCCCCGCAGATCACAGCGTTACTGACTTCGGCTCGTCAAGGTGACGCGAGTTCATCGAGCGCCTGGCCGGTGCCGGCTATGAAGCCGTCGAGGGTGGCGGGCCGGTACTGGAGG